>NZ_JBRILT010000058.1:0-28036 GCF_052977065.1 Shewanella sp. 125m-1 | reverse complement strand
CCCAGAACAGTAAAACCAAGGCCTCAACGGTATGCCAAAAATAAAAATGCCGTTCACCTTAAGTGAACGGCATTACCACTTAACGTGGCGTTTTTGTTTTATTGTGTTTTTAGCTTATGTAAGATTATCAAACGGGAATGGTGAAAGTCCGAACAACAATTTAAGGTTCGCTATGCTTGTTATTTTTATTGTGAGCCGGAGTGCTTAAGTGATCACTTTGCAGTAACGACTGTAATAACAATACGCTAAAAGGCATGATCTCAACGTCTTTAACTGCTGGACTTTGACCATTTTCTAAGATCACAAAGGCACTAGTGAGTTCATCACCTTGCTTGATATAGCCTGCTAGATTAACAACGCCTTTCATTGACCCTGTTTTAGCCAGCACCTTTTCTTTTAACGGTGCAGCTGTAAACCCTGCACGATACTTTAGGGTACCACTCGCACCCGCTACAGGTAGTTGTTCAATGAGATAATTAAGCGATAAATCATTCTTTATAAGCAATAACACTTGAGCTAAATGTTCTGCACTAAGTAAGTTGTAGCGAGATAAACCCGAACCATCGACGATATTTGCGGTGGATAAATCGATTCCTTGCTGAGTGAGAATATGTTTCATAGCAGCGCTGCCGTTTACAAATGAACCAGGCACCCCATAAGTGTATTGCCCTAAACGCTTTAACAGGCTGTCTGCAATTAAGTTATCGGATTTTAGTAACATGGTCTCAATAAGCGCTGAAAGTGGCTTAGATTGATGCTCTGCGAGCAGTAAGGTATTAGCTGGGCGTTTATTGGTAAGTAATACATCCCCTTTTAAAGTGATCCCGGTATTGTTTAGGATATTTGCAAGGGTTCGTTGTGCGTAAAGGGCCGGATCTGAGATGGCGATAGCAAGCTTTAACGGCTTTTGCCCTTGATAGCAGCCACTGAGTATAAATTGATTATGTTGAAGGCGTTGAAGATTCAATTCGCAAAATGGCTGATTGCCCACTTTGTCAAATACGGCGGTACTAGTAATCGAAACCGGTTCAAACTGGCTAAAGGTGAGTTTACCTAGGTTCGTCGCCAGTGACGGGGTTAGCTTCGCTTTTACGCAATTCTTATTAAGAATATAACGTGAAACCGGCGCGGCATAACAGATCCCTAAATCATCCCACACCCAACCAGGGGCTTGTAAGGTTTCGGTTTGATCACCGACCAAATATAGGTTGCCGTCGATATGCTCCAAACCTTGTGCTTTGAGCTGTTTAAACAACAATCTTAAATCACCGGCGGTGAGAGTAGGATCACCGTCAAAGCGTAAGAACACATCACCCTCGATGCGTTGATTTTTAACTCCCACAAATGCATCAATTTGAGTGTTAAAGGTAAATGCTTTACCTAAAGCAGAAGATGCGGAAACCGCTGTAAGCAGTTTCATGGTACTGGCAGGAACAAATAGCCGGTCAGCATCCTTTCGGTAACTGGCTTCAGAGCGAGTCATAGGACTCACAACGACAGCCGTTTGCGAGGTTTTTGGCTCAATAACCTTAATAATATTTGCAAGGTAGCCGTTAGCAGATGCAAGAGCAGGCGAGAAACAAAGCGTTAAAGCTGTGGTAAACAAGGCTGTTTGTAAAAAGCATATTCTCAAAAGATTATCCTTGTAGTGGTCTCATATCGCTATGAACTCATAAAAATGGGTTTAGGCTAATCATTATCTGTCGGTTCATCTTTTTCCATTAGGCGATACAGCTTCAGTGTGACAAATAAAACCAAGCTAAAAAATAGCGGGATCACCAAGAAGCCTAGCTGCGCTTTAAAATGAAAAATAGCCCATGCAGCGAGGAGCATGACAGCGAGTGTAAGCAGGGTTTTTAGGTTCATCAATTAATCTCGGACGATAAAAAAGGGAGCTATATTAGCAAAAGTCACAGCTTTTATCAGTGACTCATACAGCAAACGATAGGGCTTTTTCATAAAATATTACTGTTATTTTATGGTATCAAACTGACTAAATATTTGGCTAACAGAGCAAGAAGCCACCGAAATTTGGTCCTAGAGACCGATATTGAGAGAAAAACCTTGCTCAAAGGCAGTTAAATCGGTAATTTCTATGCCCTTATCTAGGAGGATCTTTATGCCACATGTAAGAGTTAGCGGTTTACCTGAAACGGTAATTGCAACACTGAGTATCAACTTACTTGAGGCATTAGCCGACATCTGTCAGTCAAAACCAGAATCTTTCATACTCGATTGGATCAACAGTAGCAATTATCGTAACGGCAAAAAAGTCACCGATATCGCTCAAGTCGAGGTGTTATGGTTCCCTAAAGATCCTCAAACACACCATCGTGCAGAACAGGTTCTCCGTGAAGCCATATTAAAGGTTTATCCGGGGCTAGAACATATCATTGTGATGTTTAGACAGCTTGAACCAAGCACATATTTTAAAGATGGTCAGCACTATTAAGGAGAGAGCCTTGCTGAGTAAGCTAGGTGGCATACCGCTACAACCAGATTCGCTTTCTTGGTTATTGACGCCTAAAGCGTTAAAAGCTGAATTGTTATCTCGAATTGCAAGCGCAACGCATTCTATTTATATCGCCGCACTTTATTTAGAAGATGATGAAGCGGGGAGAGAGATCCTCGCAGCGCTGATGGATGCGAAGCAACAGAACCCTCAACTTGATATAAAAGTACTCGTTGATTTTCATCGTGCACGTCGTGGCCTTATTGGCCATAAAGGCGATAGCGGTAATTATTTAATGTATCGCAAGGTGATCGAGGCCGCTGAATATCCAATTGATATTCTAGGTGTTCCGGTTAAATCTCGTGAGTTTATGGGTGTACTTCACCTGAAAGGTTTTGTTATCGATGACGCGGTTGTTTTTAGTGGAGCAAGCATTAATAACATCTACCTGCATCAAGATGATAAATACCGTTTTGATCGTTACCATGTGATTGAATCTGCAGAGCTTGCACGCAGCATGCGTGACATGGTGAAAACATATCTCGTTAACGATGTTGCTGTCAGCTCTTTAACTCAACCTAAAGAAACAGAGCATTTACCAACTAAAGGCGAGGTCAGTAGCCTTAAACATCGTCTTTCAAAAGCTGAGTATCAGTTTAGCCAGACGAAAATAGGCAACCGGGTTACACCTTTAGTTGGTCTTGGCCGTAAAAATAACAAACTTAATAGGGTTATTGTTGCCTTAGTTGAAGAGTCTGAAGACACTTTGTTTATTTGTACGCCGTACTTTAATCCGCCATACATTTTAGTTAGGGCGTTGGCTAAGCATCTGCGTAAGGGTAAGAAGATTGATATCGTGGTAGGGGATAAAACGTCTAACGATTTCTATATTCCACCAGAAGAAGAGTTTTCTACTATTGGTGCTTTGCCTTACATGTATGAGCAGTCACTTAGAAAGTTTGCTAAACGTCAGCAATGGGCAATAGAAAACGGTCAGCTGAATATTCACCTTTGGAAAGATGGTCGTAATAGTTTCCATTTAAAAGGGATCAGTGCTGACGGTAAGCGCCATTTAATAACGGGTAGCAACTTAAATCCAAGAGCATGGGCATTGGATTTAGAAAACGGTTTGTTACTGCAAGATGAAAGTGAGTGCTGGAAAGAAAAGTTTGAACAAGAGCAAACGCATATTCTTGAGCATACTGAGCGTTTGTTCCATTACAGCCAAATCGAGACATTGCATAACTATCCAGCCCCTGTACGCAAGATCATGAAGCGCATTAAACGCTTAAAAGCAGATTTTTTGTTAAGGCGTATCCTGTAAGCTTAAGATTTTTGTGATGAAAAAGCCTGCTTATTAGTAGGCTTTTTTGTTCTCATACTTTTATCATTTGACTAATTTTTGCTAAATAGTTTTGCTAAATAACTTGGCGCAAAAGTTTTACTAAAAAGGTTTTGCGAAAATGAATTTGCCTAAACATGCTGTGCATCAACTGTATGAGTACAGAAAAGCTATCTCTTCAAGGCCTTTTACTGCAAGGGGCAAGAATGTAATACGCTGTCAACGTTGCTTGCTGTCAGAGACGCTTTGTACCTGTAGTTTGCGCAAGCAGATTGATAGTGATTTAGCGTTTATGCTGATCATGTACGATGATGAAGTACTTAAACCTAGCAACAGCGGACGGTTAATCGCAGATATTGTTCCTGATACGCATGCGTTTATTTGGTCACGTAACGAACCTAATCGTAAGATGCTGTCGATCATCAACGATCCTAAGTATCAGCCATTTGTTATTTTTCCGGCAGAATATGCGGTTGATGGACAATCGGTGGTTGATCGCGTAGAAAAAACAAAACTCGACCAAGATAAAAAGCCGCTTTTTATCTTATTAGACGGCAGTTGGCGTGAAGCTATTAAGATGTTTCGTAAGAGTGATTATCTGCATCAATTTCCGCTATTTTCTTTCTCTCCAGAATCGGCAGCGGCTTATGCCCTGAGAAAAGGGGCGAGAGATTTTCAATTGGGCACCGCTGAAGTGGCCTCGCTGGCGCTGTCAGCAGCTGGAGAAAACAAAAATAGTGCGGTGCTAGAAGCATGGTTTGCACTTTTCGTGGAGTCTTCATTGCGCGGACGAACTCGCAATGTTCGTGAGGCTTCAACATTAAGCCTGCTTAAGCAAAATTATTCTATTGCGTATCAGAACGCCTGTGGAAAAGATAAGTAGAGTAGGCGGTTAGGCGTGCGATTAGCCGTATAAAGTTAATCGGCAAATCAAGGAGTTGAATCTGCTGCTATTTGGGTTATGCTTACTATTTGATAGCTTTTTGTTTGAGCTATTAGTGATTAAGGAGCATCAATGGCAGCTGGTAATGTGTTATTTTTTGGCGGTTTAACTAAACCGTTTATTTCCTTTAGCCGTTATCTACTGCTCATACCTAGCATGTTTGTTTTTGTCCCCTCAAACGTGGCGCCATTAACCTGTAGTTCATCAGGTCAAGACTTGAGCATGTCAGATAACCTTATTGCAAAACGTAACATTCAAGAGGTGTTTACCTCTGTAGTATCGCTAACTCAATCGCGTAAGATACTGCTGGTAAAAAGTCGCTATAGTGCAGGGCTTGTCTGCCAGGACAAAGGTTGGGAGTTTTGTGCCAGATGGGCCAAATCAGGCCGTAGCCCTGGCAGTCGAATCGCTTAGTGATCTACTGTGTCGGCAAGTTTACTTGCGTATGATTTAAAACATATAAACGACTACATATGAGCTGCTGGATATGAGTTATCAATTAAAAGCTGGCTAGTCGCTTTAATCCTAGCGGTATCACATATCGCTGTATCAAGGGCTCAGTTTTCTTCTACTTGAACGCTTCTACATTACCTTTTTCCCATTAAGAATGCGAGTTCTGCAACGTTACTGACCTGCATTTTTTGCATGACTTTTTGACGATGTAGTTCAAGGGTTCGCTGGGCGACATTGAGCTCTGCCGCGATAACTTTATTAAGCTTGCCTTCAAGTACCTTGTTCATTACTTCATGCTCTCTTGGGGTAAGAGTCGCTAACTTATCACCTAAGGCTTGACGCTCCAGCTTTAGCTGCATGGTTTGCTCTGTTTGTTGACTTGCCTGATTGAGCAGTAGAACAAGCTTATCGCCATCTACGGGTTTTTCTAAAAAATCGAGGGCACCTTTTTGAATCGCTTGTACCGCCATCGCGATACTGCCATGACCACTGAGCATGATAACGGCAATAGGGCTCTGTGCTTGGGTCATATGAGTTAATAGGGCACTGCCATCCATTCCTGGCATCTGTACATCTAAGATTGCGATCCCCGGGCTATGCAAGTCAACTTGATGTAAGAAGGCATCTGCAGAGTTAAAGCCTTTAGGTTGATAACCTAGGCCGTTCAACATCCAGGTTAGCGAGTCTAATACAGCTTGATCGTCATCGACTAGATACAAATTAGTCATTTAAGGACTCCTTAATTGGTAATGTTATGGTCATGGTTAAACCCGCTTGTGGCGGCAGAGTATCTTGATTGAAATTGCTGGTCGCTTTTATTTGGCCATCATGTTCCTCGATGATGCGCTTACAGATCACCATGCCAAGACCTAAGCCATTCTCTTTAGATGTTTCAAAGGGAAAAAACAGACGTTCTAGTGCGATGTCACTCAGGCCACAACCATTATCTATAAATACAATATGGGCTTTCTGTCTATCTTTGGTTAGCGAGATTGAAAGCTTAGGATCGCTACTGGCTTCCATGGCATCGAGTGCATTACGGATAATGTTGACTAGCACTTGCTGGAGTAAGCTTGGATCCGCGAGTAATTCTACTTGCTCGCAGTTGATCGCTGGTGTTATTTGCATTCGGGCAAACTCTGCGGCCATTAGGCTTAATGTATCGTCTAAAATCTGATTGAGACTGCACTGTGTCATAACACTGGGTTGCTGACAGAAATGCCTAAAGCGCTTAATGGTTGCTTGAGCTCTATCGACTTGCTGAATAGCCTTTGTCATTGCATCTTTTAGATCAGCCTGATCATCTGATAATCGATAAATACAGCCCTGAGTTAAATAACGGATCCCGGCTAATGGTTGATTTAACTCATGGGCGATACCGGATGCCATTTCACCCGTTAATAATACGCGTTGGGCTTTATAGAACTGCTTTGTTTGTTCTAGTAAAGCTTTTTGTGTCTGGGTATGTTGTTCAACTTCAGCCTGAAGATCTTGGGTACGCAAAACAACTAAGCGCTTTACTCGTAAATGATAGATATAACCGAGTAAGAGTACGATTAACACGACGATAACCCAAGGAAGCGCACTCTTAAAAATTGAGGTCCAGTTGGTGACAAAAGGCCACTGTTGTAACTGCTTTAACAGTTTAAAGACTTCACTATCATTGACGGTTGCAGACCAAGAGTCATAACGGCCAACGATAGCCGCGGGCTCATCTTTAGTGATGGATAGCAATGAGCGAACAACGCGAGTTGCCAAAAGATGATCTGTTTTTCCTAATTTGGAGAATGAATAGTAAGGATAAAGCGCACTGGAGCTTTGGCAGTTGAAGTGAGTCTGTGGTTTAGTCAGCACTACATGCAGGCTATTTGGGGCTATCTCTCCTTTACTCACAGCGTTCTCTAAAACACAGGTTGGTAATATTGCGATATCAGCCTTGCCATCTAATACTAAATTGAGCAGTTTCTGTTGTGGAAAGCCGACAAAGTTGAGCTGTTTAAAATCGCTAAACGGGTTTAGGCCGTTATGCGCCATCTCTCCTGCGAATATTTGAAATCCGCCAAATGCTTGTTTATCTGTAGAAACCGCTGTTAGATATTTAAGAACCGCCATATTTGATACGTCGACATCTGCACGGGTAACTAATGCGGAACCAACGGACAACGTCGGCTGCTTATTATTTAAAGACACCAACGTCAGTATGCTGCTAGTACCATAATCCTTTTTGTAGCTCACCGCGGTTAACGCATTGGTAATTAAGAAATCTAATTTGCCTTGTGCAACATCTTGATCAAGTTGAGTCGGTGTTAGCACCACCAGCTCAAAGGGATGATTTAAGTCGTCCTCTAATTTATCAATGGTCGGTTGCCAACGCTTTTCTACTGTATCTGGATGTGTGAAAGCAAGCACCCCGACACGTACTGGACTGGCTTGAGTCGATTGTGCTGCGTAGGCATCACTAATAGAGCAGAAAATAAGAGTACTTAAGCTTACTAGGCCAGCTAGTTTTACCAACATCATTTAGCCCAACAGATAGGTGATTCAACAAGAGTTAAAACGCTATTATGACGCTTTTGTCGCTAAATGTTGGGAATACGCGGTCGTTAAGTGAAGCTAATCACGCTTTAGTTGCGATTGCGGAAAACCGCTATATAAAAAATAACCCGTAACTTTATAATTAGTTTACGGGTTAATATTATAATTCCATTGCTTGATTGAAGTTTATTTAATGTATCAATTAATTTTAAATCAACTTTAAATTATTGCTCAGTCATTTTTTAATCTATAGTCGTCAAATTTTTTAGATTCTACTTTATCGCCGGCTTCATTTAAGAACCAAACGGCTTCAATCTCATTGTGACTATTAGTATATTTAATCGCCTCATCTATAGGCATTAAAAATAACGCGGTTGAAATAATATCGGCAAAGAGTTGGTTGCTATTCATCACGATTGTTGTCGATATCCCAGATTCTTTTGGGTATAACGTCTTAGGATTAATGATATGGTGATATTCTTTACCATTAACCCTGTAGTACCGTAAATAATTACCGCTGGATACAACAGTGATATCATTACCGCTTATTATCTCATGGTATTGCTCTTCAAAGAGTTGGCATTGAGGCAAAGTATTATTATATTTTTTACATACTGGGTTTTCTACAGCTGTCGCAAACAGTCGCCCTTGAGGATGAATGCCGTAATGCCTAATATTGCCTCCTGCATTTATCATGAAGTTTTTTAGGCCATCGTTTTTCAATTGTCTGTAGAGCATTTCAGCCATCCACCCTTTAGCGATACCGCCAAGATCGATACTCATACCCGCTTGCATCTCTATGGTATTTTGTTCTGAGTCTAACGTTATATTGTCTATATTGGTTAATGGCTTAGCTAAATCAAGTGCTTTTTGAGTAGGAATGCTGCACTTATCCTGTTGTTTACGTTCGCCTTTACACTGGGCTCTATGACCTCGCCAAAGATCGATAACAGGCGATAATGCAATATTGAAATAGCCATTGGTTTTAGCATACCAGTCAATACTTGCTTGGATAAGCTCAGTGAGTTTAGGGTCAATAGTGTGCTTTTTCTCTGGCTCATTATTGATGCTTTTAATATTAGTGACGTGTGGGTAAGTACTGTAGTTCGATGCTAGATAATGGTATTTCTGGATTACATTTAACGCGTTACACAATGTTTTATCTAAATGTTCTGTTTCTTTGTCATATATATCGATACTTATTGATGTGCCAAAATACTTAAGTGTTGTTAGGTTCGTTTTTATCTCATCAGTTATTATAATTGCGTTACCTTCACACTGATATGGTCTACCTTTCGTGTCCACTTTAATGATGGTGAAATCTGGCGCTTCAGGAAAATTGTTTTGTGTTTGTGCATAAGCCGAATTAGATATCACGAACATGGAAAAAAGTAATCTTGATATAACTCTTTTGGAACGATTAAATTTAGAGCTGTTAGATACAGTACCGTTGGATGTAGTACCGCTCATTACGGACGAGTACATCATAGGTAATCTGCATGATTTACGCGAAGCTGGTATTTTATTCACATTACTCTCAGGCTTAGATGGCAATATTTAAATAAATATCATGGACAGTGAATTGAGTGAAAAACAACTTCTCGTTATGTTAACTCTGTCATATAAATAGAACTAAGCAAGCCTTATTGCGGAAAACCGCAATTGTGAATAAATTTAAAACTTATATTCTGAACTCAATGCAATAAACATTGAAGGCCGACAGAATGAAAACCTTAACATTATTCAATAAAACACTTGTAAGCAGCGCAATATTATTCGCCACCATGACACTTGCAGGCTGTTCAACAACCATGAGCCAAGGTAAGTATGCTGATGGTACTCATGATGTATCAGCTAAAGGCAAAAAAAGTGTAATCACGCTAACCGTGGAAGTTAAAAATGGTCATATCGTTGATATCAAAACAAAGTCTCATAAAGAAACTGAATCACTTTACTTAAATGCTGAGCGCTTATTGGCTAAAGTTGTGGCGAATAATGGCCATGAAGGTATTGATGCTGTTTCTGGTGCGACCTATTCATCGAATGGCATTTTAGAAGCGATTAACACTTTGCCTAGAGCCGATGGTAGTCAACCTGAATATGTGTCAGTAGGTGCAAAAGATGAATCAGCTGATGAAGATTTCAAACTGAAATGGTCTATTCAGCCTCAACTTGGTTTATTAAAGGGTGACTATTATTACCAAGAGGCCCGCTTCCGCCAAGGTCACATGGGTAGTGTAGCCATAGTTACCGAGCTTAAAAACTCAGATAACGTGATATTTGCAGAGTTTAATGAAAGTGGGCGTCCTAACTACTACACCCGTTTATACCAAGATGTCCCTAAGCGTATGTCTGAATATAACTTTTCTATGGGTAAGAAAAAGGGCACGGCTTGGGTTCAATCAGCTCTAACCATGGAAAAATTAATGGTAGAGCAAGACAAGCTAACTTTTGAGCTTAATCCTGATTTTGATCCATCGTTAGGCAATAAGCTTAAAGAACCGAATCGTTTAAAATACACCGGCATCGATGTTGTCGCTGGAGCCTCAAACAGCATTCAACAGTCTATGGTACCGCTAACTGCCAAAATTCATGCTCAGATCAATGGGGATGGTACTCATCAACGTTTTTATCAATACGCTGAAAAGCTCGTTGATAGCAAAGGTAAATGGACTGGCGTAACAGCCATGTTGCGTATTGTTGTCGACACCAATACTCAGCAAATTACCAAAGCTCATTACGACGAAATCTTTGCTGATGAGAAAGCTTCGATCACAGATGCGTCGCAAAAGAAGTTCTACCGTCAGTCAAAGTATGAATCTATTAATTACGTTGAACCGGCTCGAATTGGCTTTAACGTGATGATTGATGCGCTTAATGCTCATTTGCAGCAAGGCGGTTCATTATTCTTAATTAATGATCTACCTGCTACCGGCGATACCGGTAGCTATGCTGCGACGGGTTTCACTAAGCGTTCTAACTCTTGGGATACTTACTTGAAGCAAGCTGAGATCTTATATACGCAAATGCGCCAAGACGGCGTGATTGTTAAACACAAACAAAACTAATCCTGCTCTGGACGTCGACTCCTAATTGCCACAGAGCCAAGGAGTCTTCTTGCCTTTCAACGTATTAATACATTAAAAGAGAAGATGATGAAAACAATTAAACTGACTTTACTTGCCGCAGCAGTGTTAGCTTCACCAACTGTAATGGCTGATGCTTATAAATTTTATGGCCGCATTGATTACTCAATTACACACTCTGACAGCGGTAGTGCAACTCACAGTGGAAAAAGCGGTACCATTTTAGAAAATAACTGGAGCCGTCTTGGTGTTAAAGGTAACGCACCGTTAAATGATGATTTCAGTGTATTTTATCAAATTGAAGTGGGTGTTAATGGTGCAACTGAAGGTAAACAAAACAATCCCTTCTCGGCGCGTCCAACGTATTTAGGAATAAAGCACTCTACAGCAGGTCAACTTGCCGCAGGTCGTATTGATCCAGTTTTTAAAATGGCAAAAGGTACTGCCGATGCTATGGACATGTACTCGCTAAAGCATGACCGTTTATTTGCGGGTGATAAACGTTGGGGTGACTCACTAGAATATAAAACCGTTAAATGGAATAAAGTACAATTTGGTGCAAGTTATATTTTAGAAGATAACTACTACGGCGAAGATGATGTTCGTCGTGATAATGGTAATTATCAAGTTGCACTAACATATGGTGACAAGCTATTTAAAACAGGCGACCTATATCTAGCTGCAGCCTATACTGACGGTGTTGAAGATATAAAAGGTTTCCGCGCAGTTGCTCAGTATAAGTATGATAATTTAATGTTAGGTTCTATCTATCAGAGCTCTGAAATTGTTAATCCAAATTTAGATAACTGGCAGCAACGTGATGGTGATGGCTTTATTGTCAGTGCTAAATATCAAATTGATAAGTTGACGCTAAAAGCGCAATACGGACAGGATGATTCAGGTACAGGTAAAATTGCTGGGCGTGTATATGACAAGTTAGGCGCTGCAGCGACGGACGTACCAGAGGTGTCTCAATGGGCAATTGGTGCAGAATATCGCTTATCTAAGTCAACGAGAGTACACACTGAATTAGGCCAATTTGATGTAAAGCAGTACTCAGATTTTGATGATACTATCGCAAGTATTGGTTTTAGAATAGACTTTTAAGCGCTAAATTAATTCATAGTTTGCTCCTAGAGGGTGTACAAGGATGTGCACTTTCTTGGTTTACTCGACTTAGTTTCATGTACTATTTCTTCATAAAAGACTAGTCTATTTCATTTTAAAACTGACTGTTCTCTGCACCTATATTACTCTGTACTCATCATTTTCATGATCACTTCACAATCAGTCTCACAGTTACTCTCTCTGCCATGCTCATTATTGTTTAAATCAAAAATAATGATACTGCCACCAATTTTATTCATATATCTGACTTTTTATGTTGTTAAGTTAAAAATATCTCGGGTTTGCACTTTAATTATTGAATAATAATTCAAACTTACGCATAGCCATGCAGCAGCCTTAACTAAAACATCACTCGTTGATAAAGATAAACTCATGTATCATCCATCACATATTTTAGCACCTGGGATCACCAATGCTGCCAATCGTAGATGACTTTATCGCTCCGCCATGTTTTGAAGATATTACAATACTTTATCGGGACGATGATTTACTACTTATCAACAAACCCTCGGGCCTTTTATCTTTGTCGGGTAAGCATCCCGCTAATTTAGATTCGGTGCACCATAGATTAGTGAAAGATTTCCCCGGATGCTCTCTAGTGCATAGATTAGATTTGGGTACGTCTGGAATTATGCTGATCGCACTCAATAGGGGGATAAACGCGCTACTGTGTAAACAGTTTAGTGAGCGTAGCGTGTTAAAAAGATATAACGCACTTTTATTGGGAGCACTTGCTGATGATAACGGCTTGATATCGGCTCCAATTGCTAAAGACAAACCTAATTTTCCTATGATGAAAATCTGCGCCGAAAGCGGTAAACCATCTTGTTCCCGTTATAAGGTATTATCTAGAGAAAGATTTTCTGTCATTCCAACAGTACAAAAGCAAATGCTAATTGAGAATGTTGATGATAAATCTATAGATGTCACTCGAGTCGAATTAACGCCCGAAACAGGTCGTACTCACCAATTACGGATCCATAGTCAATACTTAGGTCATCCTATTATCGGTTGTGATCTTTATGGCACTTCATTTTCACATAAAGTGGCTTCAAGATTAATGTTGCATGCAACCCGACTTGAGTTTGATCATCCTATTACAGGCAAAAGAATACTAGGATATAGCCCATGCCCATTCTAGTTTCGAAGGTTATTTTGATTCAATTAATAATAGTTTGTAATGATAGCTTTTAATCTTCATCCTTTTGATTGGCATTTATGATTGATGTAATCCGTGGGGCGAGTAGTTAGTACTAATACTAAATTATTTGATTAGGTTATTTAAGTTAGCACCATCGTCATATGTCTACTTGTAACAGCTAACAAATATTTAGCTGATGTTCTAGATAAAAATCCCAGCTAGTTTTATATTTTACAGTGCTAATAAATACTTATCATTCAGCACTGAAAATATAACAATTGTGGAATTTAATTAATGTGATATACAATCAATATCAACATGTATAACTCGGTATTAATAATTGAGATTTACACTTTTTAAAGTGCAATATGTTTAAAGTGCAATATGTTTAAAGTGCAATATGTTTAAAGTGTAATATGTTTGTAGTGAAATATATTTAAAGCATGATACCTTCTTGAAATACACAGGCAACTCAGCTTCACAATAAACTTGTTTTATAACTAGGAGGTATATGCAAATTATTAAGGTAAGCGCATTACTTTTAATCGTAGCAATAACGTACATCATCTATATTTGAAAATGCTCTTAACATTAATTCGGTCTTAATCTTGCTCTGTTTTAAATATGAAATAGCGTGTTAAAGTAATATAGAATGAACTGCTGTATTTTAAATAAATTTAAAAAGTTATTTTTAAAACGATAAAAATCAATAATACTGTTGCGCTTTACATCAGAGCTTTATTTGGCAGTGAGAAGCCTGTCCAGGATTTACTGTTAACAAAATCAATCGGAAAGGGAGGCTTCAATCAGCTAAGTAGCATCGATTGCTGTCGAAACCAAGCACCACATATTAAACAACTAATCCTTTGGCTTTAGATAATGGCGAAGTGAACGCGGATCTGTATGACCCGTCCTACCCATAATATAGAGATGATCTTTATTGTTTTCATGTAGCTGGGTAACACAACCACTTCTTAAACTATGAGCACCATAAAAACGAGAGTTTAGTCCGGCTCTGTCGCAATATTTTTTTATCATCTGATAAATATCATCTCCCTTTAAGAAACCTTTTCCCATTCTTGGCTTGTTAACAATATAATCTCGTACACTGTTTCCATCTCGACTGAGGGATCTAAAAAGGTGGCCTTGTTTTATTTTAGTTGCCGTAAGCCATAGCTGTACAGCCTCATAAGCAGAAAACATTTCTTGTTTAGGAAGATCTTTCCACTCTCTTTGGCCCTGTTGATTACTTTTAGAGTAGGGCACTCGCACCTTGAGTTTTTCTCTCAAAAAACTAATATGTTCTACTTTAATTTCAGCCAACTCTGAACGTCTAAACCCACCTTGTAATCCAAGTTGTAAAATAGCTTTGTCTCGTAATCGCGTTAACTCTTGCGGCTGTTCATCGATCACAGACAATAGCATCTCTAGTTCATCATAAGTTATGGGTTGCTGATCGTAATCTGACATATGCCGATATTGATTGCGCATTAATCCACGCATAACTCTTATCACCAATGGATGTTCTGTTGGCGAATGAAAACTGGCTTGAATATGAAAAAAACGGATCGCGGCTAATCGAGTATTGATAGTTTGCTTTGAAAGCTGGTGGCCACTTTTTTCTTGGTACAAGTCTTTTTGATGACCGATAAACGAAATGACACTTCGTGGATCCGCGGGCAGGGCATTTAATCCGTGTTGTTCACAGTAACGTTGAAAGATCGAGAAACTTGAAGAGTAAACTCTGCGAGTATTGTGAGATATTTCATACTGAGTTTCATCTGCGGCACTTTTATAATCATCTAAGATTGAAACCGGCAATTGTTGCTCTCGAAAAAACTTTTCATCTGAACCTTGGGTGTACTGCGATTTGTTTAGGGTATTGATTTGAGGGTGAATATTGTCATAGCCAGAGGTAACGACATTAGCGTCGGGATCGCTTTTAGCATGAGGATCTACTGCTGCAATATTGACTGTTAATTCGACATCTGTTTTTTCTGCATTATTGTCAATATCATTTATGTTTTTATCAACACTCATCTTTCAAATACACCTAAAACCAACATCTGCTTGTGGAGAATAGCCTAGTAAATCACTGATATTCTACATAAATCCTGTATTTTCTACCAGCGATAATCGTCATTATCACTGGTAGAGATTGAAAAAGATAGAATTGCGTTTTTTATGAACAAAGGTAGCCATTCTTTGCTCACTTTAACAGCAATAGTGAAACCAAAACTTAGTGGTTAAAATTAACCTTCTCAGGTGCATTGCACTTGAGAAAATCATTTTAATAAAGAATGGTGTAACCATTTTAATGTTTGAAATTGGTTCTAAATTGACTTAGCTTTGAGTTGGCTTTGAGTTAGAACTAGTTTAAATAAATTGAGACAAGGCATAGGTAAATAACGTGGCAATAATATCTAATAGGTAAGTCTGACATCATTATAATTTGAGTAAAATTTTACACAGTAAAACTATCCTGCAGAAGGACGGCCATTAAGACCAAGCTAACTAGAAACAAGATAGCAAGAAACAGAGTATTTATGAATAAGCTAGATTAGCATGTAGGTTCTAATATGTGAGTGATAACACTTGGTAACAACGGGTTTAGTAAGGTGACACCATTTTATCTGTCTTACCTATATGTATAGAGGGCAATATAAAAACACTAGATTTAATAGATAGTTATATAGAGAAAAGAGTAATACTTTTATATAATGTGGTTACACCATACTTTATCTGTTGGTTATTTCCTTATGCATTATTCTGATACTTATACAGGGCTCGAGAATTTATTATGGTCACACAAAAAATGTTATCTGAGGTTGAACAAAAGTCTAAGCTTGTGACTGAGTCTAAATCTGGTACAGATACAAAAAATCCAGTTAAGCCAGCACAAGTTTGGCAGTACCATAACGCAAAGCCGACAGCAGGGCGGATGTTAAAACTGCTGCAACTCGATGAACTGATATTTGCGTTACCTTTGATCTATCGTCTCATTCCATTAACTGAAGTTACAAAGAGAAAAGACTGGTTCGTTGAATTTAATTCTAATGGCGATAGTCATCAGCTGTATATTCTGTTGACAGAAAGTTTATCAGAGCTAAATCATAAGCGTAAACAGAATCGTGGTTTAGATATAGCTTTGGAAAAATCGAATATTTTGCTCAACCAGTACTTCAGTGATTATGGTTGGAGAATGGTTCGCAAAGAATTATCGCAAATAAAAAAACGTAAAAAAAAATCACATATAGAGATTGGTAATGATTTAGTCACTCGCTTAAAAGAGTTCATGTCTATCAATCAAGTCGATACTTTTGATCAAGCAATTGATTTTCTGTTAAGTGAATATCAAGATAGAAACTAAAGAGTGAGGAACACTTGGCTAATATATAAGAAATTTTATCCAAGTATATTCTTGCCTTTCACTCGGTTTGCTCTCGGTTTAGTTCTGTTAAACGTTAAGATACGCAGGATCATTACAATAATTTAAAGCCGTTTGCGTTATCTTTTCACTGAATCGATTTCGTTTTGTGTGTTCTGGTGCCCAGCCAACGAGGAAGCGTTCAAAGTCAGCCCAGGCAAAAAAGACTAATTTTTGCCACTCTTTGATGACGAGTAAGGCATCAATATTGGGTTGGTATAATTCTATGGCCCTTGCAAGCTCTGAAAAATAATCATGCAGTAATACTGAGAAATTACTCTCGCAGTCTATTTCAGTCAAACAACTACCAAGCAAGTAAATGACATCTTTAACACCCACTCCAGTGCCTACATATTGAAAATCGACAGCGGCCACATCCGTGAATTTTTTGTTAAAACAAAAGTTTGCAACTTTGGCATCACCATGTACTAGTGTCTGATATTTGCATTGTTTCAGTATGTTATCTATCTTGGCTGCATTTGATTTTAACATTGTATCAGGCATTGCAAGCCATTCTTCATGGCGAGTTTCAAGATGCCAATATGTTCCAATTGGCCAAAGCCCTTCATGTGCAGTCTCAGTTGAAATTTTTAAAAACTTTGCATGAAAATGCGCTAACCAACGAAGACATAACTTAGTTTGATCTATCGTCAGACATGACGCTCTCGTTGAAAACCCGTTTGAATCTAGATCAGTCATAACAATCAGCTGGGTCAATCCATCTCTATGTTTGAAGCTTGTCATCCCTAATAGCATAGGTACTTGACAATTATGATCGCACTGGTCGGCAAAGTCTTTATAAAAGTTCATTTCAACTTTATAAGAGTTGAGTTTTCTCTGATGTGAAAAAGAGCCAGCCCATCCTCTTGGGTGCTTTACCTGCTTTGGCGGACAGATATGTTTTACGATAAAGGTATTTGCACTCTTGAGCTTGCTCTGTGTTGATGAAGTGAATCGGTATCTTGCTATCTCACCATATCCAGCCCAGAGCGACTGTATTGTTTCTACTTTGTAGAAAGATTGTGTGCCCAATATGTAAGACAAGGCCTCCTCAACAGATTTTACATTTTGTTTCATTAATGAGCCTTAGTGAAGATCTGTTCAAGTGATGGACAGGAAAAAGGCTGTACTATAATCGATATACATAAGAATTCAAAACAGAGTATGTCCATTGATTCTGTTGATGATTAAAGTAAAATTATTTGATAAATAGGAATTGTTAATGAAAAGTTATTTATTAGCAATTGGTTGTATGTTGTTACCGTTTAGTGCCATAGCCAATATTATTGTGGATAAAACAGGAGTTGATGAGAAGGACTATGTATATGATTTGCATCAATGTACAGAGTTATCAACTCAAGTTAAACACAAAAGTACAGACTCGAGCGCTGTTGGCACTGCAGCTAAAGGTGCTGCAATTGGCTCTGCCGGTAAGGCTATCGCAGGTGGTTCAGGTTCCGATGGGGCAAAACAGGGCGCTGCAATAGGGCTCGGTATTGGGGTGATTTCTAAGGGTAGAGAGAAGCGCCAAAACAGAGATTCATTTAAAGCCGAGCAGCAAACAGTGATCAAAAACTGTATGACAAATCGTGGCTATGCGGTCTTAAATTAACAGGATAAATGGGATTACATTTAAACTTGCAAGAGAGGGTCCATACTTGCCAGTTGTTACTCACATGTGATTCTGTGGTTGCAGAAGCTCATCTGCAGTAGCTAAACTTTCATCACTTAAATTGGTGTGAGTTTTACACTTTCTTTACCTTTGCAATCTGATTAGGTGTTCTGCTTTATCTTTAACATAGACTAAGTCTATCAGGGCAAGCATGGCGCTGTATCGGTATCCAATAGTCGAGCAGACGCTCTAACACTTGATTTGCTGAATAATATCGTTTGATAACACATTTATATAATAGACAAGCTTTTGAAATGCATAGATGTTAATGAGTAACTAATACTTCATATTTTGTATTTTTTTCCTCATTATTTCGCAACTTTGCTTGACTCTGAACTAGACTGAGCTTTGATGATAGAACTCGATCTTTTTAAGGTAAATTAAATGACTAAACATGTACTCATAACTGGTGGGAATCGCGGAATAGGCCGGGCGTTCGTTGAGCACTATTTAAAGGCGGGCTGGCAAGTTACAGCTAGTTGCCGAAACCCCAAAAAAGCAGTAGAGCTGTCGGTGCTAAAGTCGAACTTCGATCAGCTAAAGGTGATAGCGCTAGATGTTACTGTGGCAGATTCCATTTCGGCATTAACCACTGAATTAGATGGCGTTCCGATAGATCTACTCATCAATAACGCCGGGTATTATGGTCCTAAGGGAGTCAGCTTTGGACAAACGGATGCAAATGAGTGGCGAAGAGTACTCGAGATCAACACCATTGCCCCTTTACTAATAACAGAAGCCTTATATACAAATCTCAAACTTGGGTCTAACAGCATTGCTGCATTTATCTCTTCCAAAGTTGGAAGTATGCAGGATAACAGAAGTGGAGGGGGCTATTACTATCGCTCGTCAAAAGCGGCACTAAACTCTGTCGTTAAAAGCCTTTCAATCGATCTTAAAGCTGATGATATTAAATGTGTCGCCTTACACCCTGGCTGGGTGCTAACTGCAATGGGGGGGCCTAATGCATTAATAGATACAGATGCATCAGTAAAAGGAATGATGCAAGTATTAGACTCTTTAACACAAGAACAAAGTGGTGAATTTTATGATTATCAGGCTAAGGTGATCCCTTGGTAACAGTATTTAGAACAGAATACGTTACACGGTTGCACCTGGATAAAAACGATTGCTGTTGAGAACTACTGACTGACAAATTGTAAAAATAACACATTTATTATGTGTATAAATTATAATTTACTTAATGAAACTACTCAAAAAAACATATTTTTGATACTCTACATCTTTAATCGAGTTAACGTGATGTCAGCCGTTCATACGTCTATAAAACGACGATGAACATCTCAGTTTTCAGGATTTTAGAAAAAAATCTATCGGTATGCAGAAAATAACTAAAATTTAGTTTGCATCTGCTGAAAAAAGGAGTACTTTCGCGCTCCTTAATTTAACTTAACTGGAAGAATTGTAATGAGCGACAATAAGTTTATTATCGGAAGTGAAGAGTGGTGTGCATTCCCAGCTCTTGGTGTTCCTGCAATTAAGGCTAGAGTAGACTCTGGCGCCAGAACGTCATCAATCCATGCTGTCAATATCCGACCTTTTAAAAGAGAAGGCGAGCCATGGGTTTCTTTTGAGCTTCACCCGATACAAAATAGTCGCAAGATCATTCTTCGATGTGAAAGTAAAGTTATCGATCGTCGTAATATCAAGAGTTCAAATGGCGAATCAGAAAAGCGTTACGTTATTGCCTCTGTTATTCAGCTAGGTGGTCACGCGTGGGAAGTTGAACTTACATTAACGAACCGCGATAGCATGGGTTACCGCATGTTGTTAGGCCGTGAAGCGATGAGCAACAAGACCTTAGTTGACCCTTCTGCTTCATTTTGCTTAGGTGAGCAAAATGATGATGAAGTTGAAAAACTATATGGTGTTAAATCGGCTAAGAAAAGCGGTTTAAAGATCGGCTTACTAGCGAGCAACCCTGACTTATACAGTAACCGCCGTATAATCGAAGCTGGTGAACAGCGCGGTCATGAGATGGTATTCTTAAACATCAAGCAATGTTATTTAAAGCTTGATGCTTCTGAGCCTGAAGTACATTACCGTGGTGGCCGTATATTAAACGACCTCGATGCGGTTATTCCGCGGATCAGACCAAGTATGACTTTTTACGGTTGTGCGTTAACACGCCACTTTGAAAGTCTGAATATCATGGCGCTTAATACTTCTGATGCGATAACACGCTCAAGAGACAAACTATTCTCTTTGCAGTTATTGCAAAAGAATAACTTAGATATTCCTACCAGTGGATTTGCAAATTCACCTGTTGATACTAAAGATCTAATCGATATGGTTGGTGGTGCACCACTTATCGTTAAGCTACTTGAAGGTACTCAAGGCAAAGGCGTTGTACTTGCAGAAACGACAAAAGCAGCTGAAAGTGTGATTAATGCTTTTAAATCGTTACATGTAAATCTATTGGTACAAGAGTTTATCAAAGAAGCTCAAGGTAAGGATTTACGTTGCTTTGTAATCGACGGTAAGGTTGTTGCTTCTATCGAGCGTACAGCGGCTCCTGGTGAGTTTAGAGCTAACATTCATCAAGGTGGTAGTGCATCTATCGTTTCGGTAAGTGCTGCTGAGCGCCAGTTAGCACTTAAAGCGGCTAAGACAATGGGACTTCGTGTTGCCGGTGTTGATATTATCCGTTCAAGCCGTGGACCACTTTTACTGGAGATCAACTCATCGCCAGGACTAGAAGGTATTGAGTCTGCTACTGGTATTGATATTGCTGGTGCAATGATTGATTCAATAGAGAAGAAGTTAGGTTGGAAGCCTGAATAATTAGCATCCAATAACGACTTAATTAAAAGCGTTATGTCTCAGACATAGCGCTTTTTTTTCATCCAATATCCGAATGCTTTTTGTGGCATTCTGCAATAAGTTTACCTTCATATAACAATCATTACTTTGGTGAGCCGTAGCTGGCTTTAGATGAACAGGAATAATGAAGCAATGACGATTATGCTAGGTTAAAGGCCGCCATTTTGAGTAAAATTTTTTACTCAAATAGTACTTTGTGCTACTTTTATTACTTACTTTTTTTCTATGGAGGAAATTGTGAAGTCCACAGTAGACAAAATGTTAGTTAAGCATGACAAGCTCGTTCATTCAGAAGATGTTAAAGTTTGTTCCCATACACAAAGAGCTAAAGATGACTGGGTCATTCACACTGTCATGATTGATAACTGTGATACTCCTTTTACGTTCAGGCGAACCAAAAAATATAAGAGTTTGAGCGGTGCCCGTGTAAACATGACTTATTATCCAGACAAGCAGGGGGTTGCTGGCTTCGAAATGGATATTTTTAAAGTCGTGAGAATAAAACGAAGTTAACCCTGGAACGTGTCTTTGTTGATAATATAGCCATTAAGCCAACGTACAGCGTTAGAAAGTTACTATTTACCCCAATAGCCTAATAGCAGGGCAAACTTTACAGGGGTAAATATGCATTCCACTAGACAACAAGCTCTTCAATGTCAGGATTTTGAGCCGCGAGTGATTACTCAAGACAAAGTGACAAGTCTCACATTACTTATTCATGCATCTATAAGGCTTACTCAACGAGCCTTATTGATGCGTTATCACAATTTAGACCAAATATCAGCGCTTACACTTCTTAGTCATAAATCTGAAGCTCTAGAGTTACACCGTGCAGTGTTAAATACTGGAATGGGTGATAGCGAGAAGCACATACTAATTAGCTATATCAATCAAAATATCGAAGTAATAGATGAAGCTATTGGATCTAGTTCAACAGAAAAACGGAAATTTATCTAAACTCTCCTCTTCCTGCTCTTATTGCACACAATGGACTTATGGGGTTTATGTCGACATCAATACGCGCCGCCCCATAAAACATGCCAAAATTCGAAATTACGCTTGTTATCATTCTTAAGTGTTAATCATGCTTACATAAATCAGGTGACGTAGAGTAATTGTTTTAAAAGTGTTATTTTTACCCCTAAAGGATTATGGCAAAGGAACTGTATCCCGTGGCGACTTTCCCCAAAGGTGACCAAGAACAGCAAAAACCTAATACAATCAGTAAATCTCCATTCCTACGATTTGCGCCTTTAACTATCCTCTCAATGCTTATGTTATTGGTATTAATTCTCTTATTAACACCAATGTACCCAAACGGCATTGGAGCCTCATCTTATAATACGCCCAAAAGCACTATCGCACTCGTGATAGCGAACTCCAAAGCATGGAAACCCTTTTCTTACCTTGATGATAAAAATGAGCCCAGAGGTTTGCTAATTGATTTATGGAAAGAGTTTGGCGAGACTAATAAGATAGAAATTCAATTTCTTTTATCTGATTGGCAAGAATCTATCGATAATGTACGGCTAGGTAAAGCCGACATACATGCTGGCTTAGTATGGTCAAATGATAGGGCGAGGTATTTGGACTACGCTAATAACCTCGCTCAGCTAGAAGGTCAACTATTTGTAGAGCAGTCTTTACTTAGCGATAGTTTAGATTCAATTATAGAGCACACAACGCTAGGCGTGATAGAAGGAAGCTATGAAGATAACTTCATCCGTCAAGCTTACCCAAAAGCTAAATTTATCCGTTTTAAAAATAATGAGCAGATGATTGAAGCGGCTTTACGTTCTGACATCAACGCCTTTGTAGCTGATTTTCAAGTTGCAAACTTTTATTTGTATACATCAAACAGGCAAAGTGCTTTTGCACCTGTCCAGCATCTTTATACCGCGTCAGTTAAACCCGCTGTAGCAAAAGGGAATGAGGTACTGCTTAATTTTGTTAAGAATGGATTTAACCGCGTAGAGCAGGACACTTTGAATCGTATTCAGAGGAAATGGTTGCATGTTGAAACGGTATACCCGAGTTACTTACTGCCACTACTGATAGTTTTATCGTTAAGCATGATTGCGATTTACGTTATACAGCTTAAAAGAACCGTCATGCTGCGAACTAAAGAACTCTACTCGGCAAATCAGGAATTACAATTATTGGCGAAGAAAGATTCATTAACGGGTATCGATAATCGACGTGCTTTTATGAGTGAGTTTGAACGTCAAAATAATATTAGAAAAACTAGTATTACGCTATTACTGTTCGATATCGATGGATTTAAAGGGGTTAATGATACGTTTGGCCACCAGGTTGGTGATCAAACGATTATAGAAATCGTCAAAAGAGTGGAACTAACACTTTGTGGAAGCGCTGTATTTGGCCGTGTAGGAGGCGAAGAGTTTTGTGTTTTTTTGACTGGGCTTAACGAAGAGCAAGCAGAAGCTTTTGCTAATACGATACAAAGATGTATTTCAGAGGCGAAGGTAGATAGCGATGCTGGACAGTTAGTTATTACCGTTAGCCTAGGTGCCATTTATTGCAAGAACGTTGATATAGATTGCACTTACTTGATGAATCAAGCCGATCTACTTATGTATAAAGCGAAAGGTAATGGTCGTAATTGTTTCGAGTTCTCAAGTATATAACAATAAAAACCCAGCATTCGCTGGGTTTTTATTACAACATTCGAATTACTTAGCAGACATAAGTGCAACTGCATTATCTAACATGCGGTTACTGAAGCCCCATTCGTTGTCGTACCATGCCATTACTTTTACTAGACGACCGTTAACGCGAGTTTGAGTTGCGTCAAAGTTTGAAGAGTATGGATTATGGTTAAAGTCGATTGATACCAATGGCTCGTGGTTTACAGCTAACACTTCACTCAATGGAGCAACAGAAGCTGCTTTCTCAATGATGGCGTTGATCTCTTCAACACTTGTGTCACGTGCAGCCACGAAAGACAGGTCAACGAGTGACACGTTAACAGTAGGTACACGTACTGCTAGTCCATCAAACTTACCAGCAAGCTCAGGAACAACAAGACCTACAGCTGCAGCAGCACCCGTCTGTGTTGGGATCATTGACATTGCAGCAGCACGAGCACGGCGTAGGTCAGTGTGGTAAACGTCAGACAAACGTTGATCATTGGTGTATGCATGAATCGTTGTCATAAGACCTGATTCAATACCAATTTCATCATTTAACGGCTTAGCAAATGGAGCTAAACAGTTAGTAGTACAAGACGCATTTGAAATCACAGTCATATCGCTGGTGATAACATCGTTGTTTACGCCGTAAACAACAGTTGCATCCACATTTTTACCAGGAGCAGAAATAAGTACTTTCTTTGCGCCAGCGTCTAAATGTGATTGAACAGATTCTTTAGAAGTGAAGATACCAGTACATTCAAATACCACGTCGATATCTAGCTCTTTCCAAGGAAGCTTTGAAGGGTCACGCTCTTGGAAGGTAAGGATTTTATCTTCGTTAACAAAAATAGCGTCATCAGTATGCTCAACTTTAGCGTTAAAGCGTCCATGTACTGAGTCGTACTTAGTTAAATGAGCGTTGATTGAAGCGTCACCTAAATCGTTAAGTGCAACGATCTTGATAGGATAGTTCTTCTCGCTTTCATATAGAGCACGTAGAACATTGCGGCCGATACGGCCATAGCCGTTAATTGCAACTCGGATAGTCATCTCATATCCCTCAGGTAAATGTTTAAAAGTATCTGGTAGTAAAATTACCAAACTGACAGCTATCGTCAAGTTATATCGGCTATAAAAGCCACTTTGTCAGCGTAATTTAGGTAATTTTTTTACACATGTCGCGATTCCAAGCAATTATTGCATAAATGTACAAAAAACTTGAAACTTGGCAAATATATTGCCAAAATTAAATGATAGTTAAATGTCAGCTTATAATGGTAAATAAGCTTCATTCATATCTTTATCAAGTAGTTTCTTTAATTTACTCTTTTGATAACTTCCAGATTGTAGTTGATCTGCAAGTATTAACGCGTCTTTATCTAATTTGCGCTGCAATCTTTTATCACCTTTCAGCAACGCCAGCATTTGCTCTTCGGAAAAATTAGCCTCAGTTAATTCAATATTTGTTTTAGAGAGCCAATAATCGATTTCTAACTGGTTTTCTTGTCGATAGAGTGTCGCTAAAGCAAGTAACCAATCAGGGTTAAAGTTTTCTTCAGTACTGCCATCGAGCACCTCAGTATAGAGCTGCTTAGACTTAGCCTGGTTTATTCTAAGATAGTAAGAAGCCAACTCTGCTTTTAATACTATATCGGTAATAGCTCCGCGTTCCTCTGCGGCAAACAATATTCTCTCGGCCTGAGGATCATTAAATCGAGACCAATGATAGTAGGCGAGGTGAGGATCATTACTGCCCTTAGTGGTTGCTTCCAGCTCAGCTAATGATTGTGAACTTAACCCAAATGCTCTAGCACGATCATTGGTTCGCTCAGGATGCAAAATATGTTGAACTCCAGCTGCCAATTCAACACATTTATTGTAGCGTTCTAAATATAACAATTGCTCATAAACTAGCTTACCTGAGGGCTCCGGTGTACCTTTCAACTTGAATCGATTACGGATCAGGTCACCTTTTTCGAAGCGACACCAACTATCTTTGTGCAAATCGGCACAAAGTTCGGGATTTTTGTTACAAATCACCTGAGTATTTGTAGGTCCTTCACAGCCAAAAAGCCCCAAAAAAGCGCTAATTCCTAAAAATGATGTAAACATTACAAAGTTTTTGTTCAAACATGGCTCCAAGCGGACTTTTTTCTAATAAAATTACATTGTTAACGAAAATTTCTGACTAGCCTGAAAGCTAACTTTTCATTACAATGGCGCCGACCAAACGGGGAAAGAACCCTAATATAACGTTAGATTATTGGTCTTTTCTTTTTGTTACTCAAACATTTCTAATTAAAAAATTGGAAAAGTGAGATAAAGGATCTGTTAATGAGCGCTGATAAACACCTACAAAGTTGGCAAGAACGTTTCGAAATGGCAGAGGCTATGCAACCTCTACTTGGTAAATTATATCGTAACCAAGGTGTAGAAGTCGTCGTCTATGGCAAACCTCTGCTAAATGCTTCTACAATCGAAATCATTAAATCGCACCGTTTAGTGCGTCGCCATGTTGGTGAAAAACTGAGATTACGTGAAAGCTTTCCATTTATCGAGGCTTTAAGTAAGTTAGCGGTAAAACAATGTAAAGTTGATATCGGTAAACTGGCAGTCAATTACTGGCGCGAGTATCAAGATGCGAGTCAAATAGAGGCTTATATGAGCCGCGAACTTGCAGATGCAATCACCTTAGAAGACACACAAGCAGCCAAAGATGTTGTGCTATACGGATTTGGCCGTATCGGACGCTTACTCGCTCGTCTTCTTATCGAAAGAACAGGTGTAAGCAATAAGCTTAGACTACGCGCAATTGTACTTCGTGGTGGCCGCAAGGGCGATTTAGAAAAACGTGCCAGTTTATTGCGTCGTGACTCTGTACATGGTCCATTCAATGGCTCTGTAGAAGTTGACGAAGAAAACAATGCAATCATTGCCAATGGTACCTACATTCAGGTTATCTACGCAAATTCTCCAGATGAAGTCGATTACACTAAGTTTGGTATTTCAAATGCACTTGTGGTTGATAACACAGGTATTTGGAAAGATGAAGCGGGTCTAGGTCTACATCTTAAGTCACCTGGTGCAAGTAAAGTGTTACTTACCGCTCCTGCAAAAGGAGCCATTAAAAATATCGTTTATGGTGTTAACGAGTCAGACATTCTTGACGAAGATACAATTGTATCTGCAGCAAGCTGTACGACTAACGCTATTACCCCAGTACTAAAAGCTGTTAACGATAAATATGGCATCGTAAATGGTCACGTTGAGACTATTCACTCATACACCAATGACCAAAATCTTATCGATAACTACCACAGTGCAGATCGCCGTGGTCGCAGTGCACCACTAAACATGGTCATTACTGAAACGGGCGCAGCTAAAGCAGTTTCAAAAGCACTACCTGTGCTTGAAGGTAAGTTAACAGGCAACGCTATTCGTGTTCCAACACCAAATGTGTCTATGGCTATCATTAGCCTTAACCTCGACGGTGAAACGAATAAACATGAAATGAACGAGTACCTAAAAGATATGGCGCTGCAGTCTGAACTGCAAAACCAAATTGATTACACTGATTCGACTGAAATCGTATCAAGTGATTTAGTCGGTTCACGTTACGCGGGTGTTGTGGACTCACAAGCGACTATTGCTGACGGTAACCGTACTATTCTTTATGTATGGTATGACAACGAATTTGGTTACAGCTGTCAAGTTGTGGGTGTGATGCAAAAAATGCTTGGTCTTAACTACCAATCATTACCTAATGCATAAATGCTAATTAGGATTAAGCTTAGATCGCAGATCTAAGTAACTAAAACGCCTCTATTTATAGGGGCGTTTTTTGTTTTAAGTATTATTGGTTGAAACGTACTAACAGTAATAGGTATAACTACAGGCTGCTCTGGGGTTTTAAAAACTCAGGTCTTAAAATACATTATCCTTAAAATAATAAAGTCATCACGGTTCTTAGAATAAAGTCATCACGATACTTATCGCCAATCAGTTAGAACGCGCGTTCACCACCGAGAGTTTTACATTCCTGAGCTAATGCCATTAAGTTAAAGACAAGCCAATTAATTTACTCCGGTATTAATGGTTCCGGTATTGACGCTAGCAAAGAAGCTAAAACCATGGCAATGCAAATAAATGTAGTCGAGGGCAGGTGAGTCGCTTTACCATTTTGACTATCTAATAAGCAAAAAGCTGCAATATTGTTTGTATTGATGGATTTAACATCAAACAGTCGTAAAAAAGGTTTTTCTCGATTGACTCTGACAACCAAATCGGTAGAATGCCATTCCGTAGTCAAGGGGAAGCGAACTAAGCAAGAACTTGAATACAGTTTAAATTGAAAAGCGA
>NZ_JBRILT010000057.1:0-28572 GCF_052977065.1 Shewanella sp. 125m-1 | reverse complement strand
GAGAGACTTGAACTCTCACACCTTGCGGCACCAGAACCTAAATCTGGCGTGTCTACCAATTCCACCACTCCCGCACTACATCTGTTTTTACATCTTGATTAAGATGGCGTTCGAACTAGGCCTGTCTAATATCAACACCCACTATTCTTACACAACATCAAGTTTTGCATCTAGATAAGATACTCAATATTTTATATCCTGAGAAGATACCTCACTAACTAAGTTAGTAGAGGAAGATGGTAGCAATGGCGGGATTTGAACCTGCGACCCCAGCATTATGAGTGCTGTGCTCTAACCAACTGAGCTACATTGCCATCGTTTCTTTTCGTCCCCCTGTCTGGGGAACGGGGCGTATTATGCTTATTCAGGTGAATCAGGTCAACTGCTTTTTTTCGCAAATTTACCGAAAAAGCATTGTTCGGCGATAACTTCACCAAACTGAGCAACAGATATGCAAAAAAGGGCCTATCGAGAGAGAAAACTTAATACTTTGAGGAATGCTGTTCACTGGTTTTCGGTAAAAAACCGTCTTTCTTTGCCACTGTCATCACTCAATAGCTATACCTAAGCTTACTCAATGAGTGCTTTTTAAACTTAACGACACCTAACTTAACAACTAAATTGATTAAAATTACATTGAGCTATCGAGTGTCTTTAAAGTAATAGAGCCTCTGCACTCGTAATAATCCACATCGAACGTGTATAAGCCTGCTCAACGCTACATTATTAGAGTCGACGCTGAGCTAAAAAGAAAAGGTTATAGACCTGATAGTATTTATAGTAAGCAAAACCTGTAGGCAAAAAAAACGGCGGCTAAATTATTAGCCGCCGTTTGCATATTTTAGTAAAAAGCTTTAGTTAAAAGCTCTAGTAAAGAGCTCTAGTATCAAGCGATTCCCTTATACGTTAAATAGGAAATGCATCACATCGCCATCTTTAACGGTATAGGTTTTACCTTCAACACGTAGCTTGCCCGCTTCTTTCGCGCCAGCTTCACCTTTGTAAGTAATGAAATCGTCATAAGCCATAACTTGTGCACGAATAAATCCACGCTCAAAATCTGTATGGATAACGCCAGCAGCTTGCGGAGCACTTGCACCGACACGCACAGTCCAAGCACGAACTTCTTTTACACCAGCTGTAAAATAAGTTTGTAGATTTAGTAGCTCATAACCAGCACGAATAACACGGTCAAGACCAGGCTCTTCGAGGCCAAGATCAGCCATAAATTCATTACGGTCTTCAGCATCCATCTCTGCAAGCTCAGACTCAATCGCCGCACATACTGCAACAACCACTGCGTTTTCTTCAGCAGCAATGGCTTTCACAATATCTAAATGTGGGTTATTTTCAAAACCATCTTCAGCTACGTTAGCAATGTACATAGTAGGCTTAAGTGTCAGGAAGTTTAGGTAGCCAATCGCGGCTAACTCTTCTTTACTTAAATCCATTGAACGTAGCATTTTGCCTTCGTCCAGTACTGGGCGCATTTTTTCAAGCACTGCCACTTCAAACTTAGCTTCAGTGTCGCCGCCCTTTGCGCGCTTAGCTTGACGAGTAATCGCACGCTCGCACGAATCAAGATCCGCAAGTGCAAGCTCAGTGTTAATCACTTCTATGTCGCTCGCAGGGTCAACTTTATTCGCTACGTGAACAATGTTGTCATCTTCAAAACAACGAACAACGTGACCAATTGCATCAGTTTCACGGATGTTAGCTAGGAACTTGTTACCTAGACCTTCACCTTTCGAAGCACCAGCAACTAGACCTGCAATATCAACAAACTCCATTGTTGTTGCCAATACACGCTCAGGCTTAACAATGGCAGCTAATGCGTCTAGACGTGAATCAGGTACAGGAACAACACCTGTATTAGGCTCAATTGTACAGAACGGGAAGTTTGACGCTTCGATGCCAGCTTTTGTTAGTGCGTTGAAAAGTGTTGATTTACCAACGTTTGGCAGGCCTACGATGCCACATTTGAAACCCATATTGTTACCTTTAATATCAATGAATGACTTGAAGCAATGCTCCAAGCACTTGTTTATGCTTTAAAAGAATGCAGTCTATGCATCGCCTTTGCCATATCTTGGTTGAACAAGACTTCTGTCGAACGTACCGCTTCATCAATTGCAGCGTCCATCAGTTCTTGATCCGTTGGAGAGGCCTTACTCAGCACATAATTGCTCACCTGACTCTTATCACCAGGATGACCAATGCCAATACGTAAGCGGTAGAAGCCTTTATCATTTGCTAATTTTGCAATGATATCTTTAAGACCATTATGGCCACCGTGACCACCACCCAACTTAAATTTCGCTACACCCGGCGGCATATCAAGCTCATCGTGTGCAACTAATATCTCTTCAGGTGCGATGCGAAAAAAGTTCGCTAACGCGCCTACCGACTTACCACTTAAATTCATAAAGGTTGTCGGGATCAACAGACGAACATCTTTGCCATGCAAGGTAGCTCTCGCTGTCATGCCGAAGTATTTACTGTCTAATGTTAATGTGGCACCACAGACTCTAGCGAGTTCTTCAACGTACCACGCGCCAGCATTATGACGAGTCCGTTCGTACTGCGCGCCGGGGTTTGCAAGCCCAACTATCAGTTTAATATTGCTCATAGTACCCAGTCTGTATTTGCCTAATTTATGTTTTGCCGTCGATAAAACACACCAACAACAAAATTAAAAACGCGGCATTTTAGCACTCAAATAGCCTGCCAACAAATTATACGCCAATATCGTTTAAACATGATGCCGAGCTCAGGCTCTATTTGCCCCCAAATATGATGCATTTTTCGAAAGGGCCTAGAAAAAAAACAATGGAAATCGACAAAAAAACCGAATAGGTAATATTCGGTTTTCATCTTATGCTTATGCTAACGACTATGGTGTCAAATTAGTCGAGACAACCATTTTATAATTAAAACCCCATTGCGTATTTAAGTACCTGCTTCTTAATTGGGCCGTCGATATTGGCCAGTTTCAGTGCACCATTACGCAGAAGTTTTAATGGCAAGATGTCGTTACTAAAGCTTGCATAGAACAGATCCATGGTCGACATCATCAACAAATTATCTCGATAGCGGCATTGTTGATATTTTTCTAACACCTTACTGTGCCACCAGCCTTTCTCATCCTCTAAATGGCTAGCAATAGTATTGATTAAGGCATCAACATCTTTAAAACCTAGATTAACTCCCTGCCCTGCCAGTGGGTTAATCGTGTGCGCGGCATCACCGAGGATCACTAAGTTATCTCGGTAGTAAACTTGTGCATGGCGGCGAGTCAGCTTAAAACTTGCCTTATTAACCACGTTAAAATCGCGGTCTAAACGCGCAGGGAAGTACTGAACGATTTGTGCTTTTAAGGCTAAATTATTGAGCTGAGAGAGCTGAGCTATTTTATTCGCGTCGTCATACCAAACTAATGAAGCATTATTGCCGGGTAATGGCAATAATGAACGTGGACCACTTGGCGTAAACTGCTGCCAGGTGACATCTTGTTGTTTAGCCGCGGTTTCAATATTAATCAGCATCGCTGACTGCGCATAATCCCAGCCAGTGATTCCAATATTGGCCCATTGGCGCACCATAGAGTTGGCACCATCAGCGCCAATCAGTAAACGTGTCGTCAATGAATCACCATTATCGAGTTTAAGCGCTATCAAATCTTGAGCTGGTGTCCGAGAAAGCATCGCAATCTTGGTTGGACAATGTAGCGTGATATTATCTAGCTGCTCCATGCGCTGCCAAAGTGCTAATTGGATCAGGCGATTTTCGATAATATGGCCTAAATGAGGTGAGCCAATTTGGTCACTGTGGAAACGCGTAATACAGCCATCTAGCTCCCACGTTTCTAGACCTTTATAGGCTACCTTACGCATGGAGTCTAAACCTGACAGAGCACCTAAGCGTTCAAGCAATACTTCAGACGCGGCACTGATCGCAGAAACCCGTAAATCTAATGGCTGCTCACTGTCATAGGCTTTAGGAGCAAACGCTTCGACTATCGCAACCTTTAATCCAAGTTGACCAAGACCAATCGCTGTCGCGGCGCCGACCATTCCGCCCCCCACAACAACTGCATCATATAGATTGCTTTCAGTACTTGTCTGTTCCACCGCTTTGTCTCCTGACAACTAAACTCATTTTTCGCTACCGAGTTTACACCTAAAAAGCATCGACATTAGCGCTTTATACAAGAAAGTTTGCACTATTTGATGCCCATCAGATTATCCCTGCCTTGAATTGCTCATCCCCGTGCTTCATCAAGTAAAATTTGACCGCTAAGCGCTACAAAATATGTCATTTGATGTCAAATATGGGTCTAACGTGTATAAATGTGTCTGAACTGGCTTTTACTCACACCTGCTTACAAACCGTCGGGCTTAGCTGCAAACCATGCCATACACTCAAGTTATCTAATGGATATATCCATAGAGAAATGAGTGAGGATAATATGAAAGTCATTGCCTACGCTATACTATCAGCAGCGTTAGTAGCGCCCTCGATAAGTTATGCCAACGACAGTCAAAATCAGATCGAGCACATCACTGTCACTTACCGAACTCCATTTGAATACGCCATGTATCAATACACGAGTGATATGTTGCAAGATTTCAACCAGCAAGTGCGGGTAGAAATCCAACAGCAAGCCAAGTCGAACATCATGCAGATGGCTAAGGAGCAAGGCTTTATTAGCAGCCAAGTTGCGAAAGCTGAACAACCAAATAAAACCGTATTAAATTCAGGAGTATTAAAATCGGCTGAATAAATTCACTTTATTAACGGCTAAATGCTAGCCACAGGCTAACTTAGGCGTTAAAATGTCGCGCTATTTTTTCGGTGCTTCTAGAGTGATACAGACTGATGAGTAAAAAACTCCATATTAAAACTTGGGGCTGTCAAATGAATGAGTATGACTCTTCTAAGATGGCTGATCTTCTTGACGAATACGAAGGTTATACACTAACAGACAATGCTGAAGAAGCTGACGTGCTGCTGCTGAACACTTGCTCTATTCGTGAAAAAGCACAGGAAAAGGTTTTTCATCAGCTAGGGCGCTGGAAAACATTAAAAGATAAGAAGCCAGGCCTAATTATTGGCGTTGGTGGTTGTGTTGCCTCACAAGAAGGTAAAGCAATTAAAGAGCGTGCGCAGTGTGTTGACCTTATTTTTGGTCCACAAACCTTACACCGCCTGCCTGAAATGATTGATCAAATCAAAGACGGAAAGAAAGCGGTAATCGACGTTAGCTTCCCTGAAATTGAGAAGTTTGACCGTCTACCAGAGCCTCGCGCTGATGGTCCAAGTGCATTCGTGTCAATTATGGAAGGTTGCAGCAAGTACTGCTCTTTCTGTGTTGTGCCTTATACACGTGGTGAAGAAGTTAGCCGACCACTTGACGATATCATTCTTGAAATCGCCCAGTTGGCTGAACAAGGCGTGCGTGAAGTAAACTTATTAGGTCAAAACGTAAATGCTTATCGTGGCGCAACCCACGATGATGAAATCTGTACTTTTGCAGAGCTTTTACGTTACGTGGCAGCAATTGATGGCATCGACCGTCTACGCTTTACCACTAGTCACCCGATTGAGTTTACGCAAGACATTATTGATGTGTATGAAGACACCCCTGAATTGGTGAGTTTCTTACATTTACCAGTGCAATCAGGTTCTGACTTGATCCTAACGCAAATGAAACGCGGCCATATGGCAATCGAATATAAGTCGATTATCCGCCGTTTACGTAAAGCGCGTCCTGATATTCTAATCAGCTCAGATTTTATCATTGGTTTCCCTGGTGAATCGAAGCAAGATTTTGCTGACACAATGAAGCTAATTGAAGAGATCCAATTCGACCATAGCTTTAGTTTTATCTACAGTGCGCGCCCTGGCACGCCGGCAGCAGATCTTCCAGATGATGTTAGCCTAGATGAGAAAAAAGAACGTCTGGCCATTTTGCAAGATCGCATCACCCAGCAAGCAATGCGCTATAGCCGCCATATGGTAGGCACTGTGCAACGTATCTTGGTTGAAGGTCCATCGGTTAAAAATCCAATGGAGCTTCGCGGTCGAACTGAAAACAGCCGTGTAGTGAACTTTGAAGGTATGCATAAACATATCGGTAAATTTGTCGACGTAGAGATTGTAGACGTGTATACCAACTCTTTACGCGGTGTGTTTATCCGCGGTGAAGATGAAATGGATCTACGTCGTGATCTGCGCCCATCAGACATCACTGCAAAGTATAAGCAAGATGATGATTTAGGGGTTACCCAGTTTAAGCCTGCTTAAACTAACAATACCCAAACTAGAATACGCAAAAGGCGGCATCCTGAGATGCCGCTTTTTTCTTCTTAATTGCCTTTAAAAAATACCATTCGCAATTATTGAATATGCCTCGTAAACTAGCATTATTAGCGAAAACCCGACGTCGATAAATGGAGTGAATTTTTGTCAAACAAGTTAACTACGCTCAACCTATATTTAGAGCCAGCGGAAACCCGTAGACTAGCTTCACTTTGCGGCCCATTTGATGACAACATCAAGCAGTTAGAGCGCCGCATTGGCGTTGAAATTAGCTACCGCAACAATCACTTTCAAATTGTTGGTACGCCGCGTAACTGCTTAACTGCTAATAATCTACTCAGAAATCTCTATATCGAAACGCAGCCACTTAAAGGCAGCACACCTGATTTAGAGCCCGATGCAGTACATATTGCGATTCAAGAAGCGATAGCCCTTGAGATGGAAGCGCCTCGCGATGACAGTGAGCTTTTTATCAAGACCAAGCGTGGCGTGATTAAACCCCGCAATCCAAACCAAAGTGACTATGTGCGCAACATCGTCACTCATGATATAACTTTTGGTATTGGTCCCGCTGGCACAGGTAAAACCTACCTTGCCGTTGCAGCCGCAGTTGATGCATTAGAGCGCCAAGAAGTTCGTCGAATTTTACTCACTCGCCCGGCTGTTGAAGCTGGTGAAAAATTGGGTTTCTTACCCGGTGACTTAAGTCAAAAAGTAGACCCTTATCTGCGTCCGCTTTATGATGCGCTATTTGAGATGATGGGCTTTGAGAAAGTCGAGCGTTTAATCGAGCGCAACGTGATTGAAGTCGCGCCGCTTGCCTATATGCGCGGCCGCACATTAAATGATGCGTTTATTATTCTCGATGAAAGCCAAAATACCACGGTTGAACAGATGAAAATGTTCTTAACCCGTATTGGTTTTAACTCACGAGCAGTGATCACTGGCGACATTACACAAATTGATTTACCTAAGCATCAAAAGTCTGGCCTGCGCCACTCAATTGAAGTGCTCGGTGAGGTCGATGAAATTAGTTTTAACTTCTTCCAAGCAAAAGATGTTGTACGCCACCCCGTGGTTGCGCGCATTGTTGAAGCCTATGAAGCTTTCGAGTTAAAAGCACAATCGAGTAAAGGCAATAAAGATAGCCAATACCAATTACAGGAAACTGCTAACCATGAGTGATAATCAAACGGTTATCGATCTTGATGTTCAAATTGCTGTTGAAGGTTTTCAACTACCAACACAAGCTGAACTGGAACTTTGGGTCAAAACTGCACTCAGAGATACTATGGATGAGGCAGAATTAACGATTCGTATCGTCGACGTTGAAGAAAGCCAAGAGTTGAATAACACTTATCGTGGAAAAGACAAGCCGACAAATGTATTGTCTTTTCCCTTTGAAGCACCACCGGGCATTGAGCTACCATTATTAGGTGATTTAGTGATTTGTGCGGCGGTAGTAGAGCAAGAAGCAATTGATCAAAATAAACCACTAATCGCACATTGGGCACACATGGTTGTACATGGTTGTCTCCATCTGCTAGGGTATGATCATATTGAAGACTCTGAGGCTGAAGAGATGGAGTCATTAGAGACCCAACTCATTGAAAGCCTTGGTTATACTAATCCTTATGAGGAGCAATAATTGGCTCACCTGAGTCAAGAAAACACTATGAGTGACGATATCCCACCGAGTACTAACGCCCACAAGAAGGGCTGGTTAGAGAAAGTAAGTCAGTTGTTCCAGGGCGAACCGCAAAATCGCGAAGACCTAGTTGGCGTAATTCACGATGCAGAGATGCGTGAAGTAATCAGCGAAGACACTCGCGAAATGATTAAAGGTGTCTTAGAAGTATCCGATCTACGTGTAAGGGATATTATGATCCCACGTGCACAGATTGTAGCTATCCAAATAAATGATTCAGTAGAAGATGTACTTTCTACCGTGATCAGTTCAGCACACTCCCGTTTTCCCGTAGTCAATGAAGATAAAGATCATATCGAAGGCATTTTGCTTGCGAAAGACTTGATTCAGTATGGCTTTAAAAACAATGAGCATCCATTTGAATTACGCCAAGTAATTCGACCTGCAGTTGTTGTTCCTGAGAGTAAGCGTGTTGATGTCTTACTAAAAGAGTTCCGCTCTCAACGTTACCATATGGCGATTGTTGTCGATGAGTATGGTGGAGTATCTGGACTTGTAACAATTGAAGATATTCTCGAAGAGATCGTTGGTGAAATTGAAGATGAATTTGATCATGACTCAGCTGAAGAGACTGAGATCAAGCAGATCGCGAAGCAAGTCTTCATGGTAAAAGCGCTCACTCCAATTGATGATTTCAATTCAACATTTGGTACAGAGTTCAGCGACGAAGAGTTCGATACAGTCGGTGGTATGGTATCTCATGCCTTTGGCCACTTACCTGAGCGTGACGAAAAAGTCATGATCCAGAATATTGAATTTAAAGTTGTTAATGCCGACACCCGTCGCTTAATTCAACTTAGAGTAAAATTTGCAGATAACAATCATAGCAATGATTAGACGGTTGCCTAGCAACTAACTCCGTTATCACGACCCAATGATGAGGCTATATGCTGAATAAACTTCGGGCATTAGCCCATCATTCGCGTTCGAAAATGGTGCTAGCCTATGCGGCTGGCGCCACTACGGCGCTCTCCTTTGCTCCCTACTCTATCTGGCCAATCTATCTAGTTGCGATGGCCTACATTGTGCATCAAAGTGCAGACTTAACCCCTAAGCAAGCTTTTCGCTATTGGCTGAGTTTTGGCTTTGGCTGCTTCTCTGTGGGGATCAGCTGGGTCCATGTCAGCATGGATATCTATGGCGGTATGCCGCTTATCGCCTCCATCGCTTTAATGGCACTACTTGCCTTATATCTGGCACTTTATCCTGCACTTGCTGGTTGCTTACTGCAAAAGCTGACACCAAAGACATCGCTGTTACGTAACCTACTTGTGTTCCCTGCGCTCTGGACCATTACCGAATGGGCACGAGGCTGGGTATTAACAGGCTTTCCATGGTTATGGGCGGGATACAGTCAAACAGAAGGTCCGCTCAAGCCTATCGCCTCAATGTTTGGCACCTTAGGGCTAAGCTTTATTATCGCTATGCTCGCGGGCGCTTTGGCGCTGTTAGCCGTTAAGCGCTGGCAAAGTCTCGCAATCACGCTTCCCGTGCTTACAATGCTCGTCTTTATTGCACCGATGACCTCACACGTTAAGCCTAATGGCGAATCCATCAAAGTTGCATTAGTTCAAGGGAATATCCCACAAAGCATGAAGTGGGAACCTGATGCCCTATGGCCAACCATGCTCAAATATATGGATCTATCGCGACCTGAGTTATCAGCCGATTTAATTATCTGGCCCGAAGCGGCGATCCCTGCACCAGAATATATGGTGAAGGACTTTCTTTATAACGCTAATAAAGTCGCTAACTTAAATAATACCGCCATCATCACAGGTATTATTAGCCATAGAGAGGATTCTTTTTATAACTCACTAATAGTCCTTGGCAATTACAATCACAAACAGCAATCAGAGGCTGATTACTTAGGTAACGGCAGTAACGAATTTAAGAAGCATCATCTCCTGCCTATAGGTGAATTTGTGCCGTTTGAATCGCTATTACGGCCACTCGCGCCATTTTTTAATCTGCCGATGTCCTCCTTTGCCAGAGGCGATTTTATGCAGCCAAATCTCAATGCCGTCGGCCACCAGATATCACCCGCCATCTGCTATGAAATTGCCTTCCCTGAACAGCTGCGTGCCAATATGAATGACAATACCGACTTACTGATGACGGTATCCAATGATGCGTGGTTTGGTAGCTCAAACGGCCCGCTGCAGCATATGGAAATCGCGCAGATGCGCTCGGTAGAGCTAGGTCGACCATTAGTGCGCGCAACCAACAACGGTGTTACTGCTGTCGTCGATGAAAAGGGCAATATCACCCACCAGCTACCGCAATTTGAAGCCGGAGTGCTGGTTGCAGATATTGTGCTAATGAAAGGCCACACACTATTTACCACTGTTGGCCAATGGCCAGTGTTAATAGTAAGCTTTCTTATCGCGATTGCCGTGGCAATTAGAAAGAAAATTCAATGATAAAACATAAGCAGAAAAATGGATTTACACTCATTGAACTGGTTGTGGTTATCATCATTCTGGGCATTTTAGCGATTGTTGCCGCGCCTAAATTTATCGGACTCTCTAGCGAAGCAAGAGCTGAATCGATTAACCAAATTGAAGCCAGTAGTAAGACCGCCAATCAATTGGTCTATGCTAAGTCGCAAATTCCTGGCACGGCAACTAAACCACATAGCTCCCGCAATGATATTATCGATATCGATCTTGATGGCAACGGTAGCTTTGAAACGCGCCTACTTTCAGGCTATTTGGATAATACCGATCTCGCTAATAGGCTCGATCTCGACGCTGTTTTTGTTATCGAGGAGCAAGGTGTTAACCTTACCTACATTGGCTACGATGACGATGATGATGGCAAGGTCAGTGACGACCTTTGCTACTTTAGATACCAACAAGCAACGGCCACTAGCACGCCCAAGTATGAAACCATGCATGATGGTTGCTAGCAGCTCAACGTAAAAACGGCGCATAAGCGCCGTTCTCTATTAGTTTCAAGCTGCATCTATCCACTGCCAATATGGGCTATGGAGCTAATGCCTCGCGAGTGAACTCGTTATTGTCGCACTCTGTACAGTCAGGCAATATTCCAGGGAATTCTATTTTTGACTCATGGCCACAAGCCGTACACACCATAGTACCTTGGCCGACAATCTCACCACTTTCATAGTAACCGTGATGTTTAAAATCTTGCGCGACTTCATGCCATTCCACTTGGCTACGATCGGTGATCTCTCCCAACCAGTGCCATAATGTGCTCTCAACTGTGATAACCGTTGGGCTATGACTTAAATCGGTGGCATTTTTTTCCTGCAAGAAACTCGCAATGTCACGTTTTAAAAATTGTTCGACTAAAGCAAGCTCTTCTTGCTTCGCTTGCTGTTTTATAGCCAAGTATTCTTTACACGCTTGCATTTGTGCATACAAACTCTTTACAGTCAATGAGTTATCATCATTGTATTGCGATTGCAATTGGTCAATAAGTGCCTTATATAGCGAAAGTAACTCAGTACTTTGTTCACTCATGGTAAATACTCCTTCAACGAACCTTTTTAATGACGCACTTCTAGTTTATTCTATGTCGATATCACTCGCGCTGAAATAGCGCTAGATCAAACAATAGGCGGCATAGCCGGAAATAGATTGATGCAAGAGCAATATACTCCTTCAGAAATTGAAGCTAAAGTGCAGCAGCACTGGCAAGACACAAAAACATTTGAAGTTACCGAAGACGCAAACAAAGAAAAGTTCTATTGCCTTTCTATGTTCCCGTACCCATCGGGTCGACTGCACATGGGTCACGTACGTAACTACACCATAGGCGATGTTGTGTCTCGTTACCAACGTCTGCAAGGTAAAAACGTGCTTCAACCTATCGGTTGGGACTCTTTTGGTCTTCCCGCTGAAAACGCGGCAATCAAAAACAGCACTGCGCCTGCGCCTTGGACTTACGAAAATATCGATTACATGAAAAACCAGCTTAAAATGCTAGGTTTTGGCTATGACTGGTCACGTGAAATCGCTACATGTACGCCTGAATACTATCGCTGGGAACAGTGGTTCTTCACCAAGCTTTATGAAAAAGGCATGGTATACAAGAAGACAGCTTCAGTTAACTGGTGTCCAAACGATGAAACCGTGCTTGCCAATGAGCAGGTTATCGACGGTTGCTGCTGGCGCTGTGATACCACTGTTGAGCAAAAAGAGATCCCGCAGTGGTTTATTAAAATCACTGAGTACGCTGAAGAGCTGCTAAACGATATTGATACGCTAGAAGAGTGGCCTGAACAAGTTAAGACCATGCAGCGTAACTGGATTGGCCGTAGTGAAGGTATCGAGATGACGTTCAAGGTTGCTGATAGTGACCAGAGCTTTGATATCTATACTACGCGTCCTGATACAGTGATGGGCGTAACTTATGTTGCGATTGCAGCCGCGCACCCACTAGCAGAGCAAGCTGCTATCAATAACCCAGCGCTAGCTGAGTTTATTGAAGAGTGTAAAAACGCCGATACCACCGAAGCTGCTATGGCAGCGATGGAAAAGAAAGGTGTTGCGACAGGCCTAAATGCTATCCACCCAATTACTGGCAAACAAGTGCCTATATGGGTTGGTAACTTTGTACTGATGAACTACGGTACTGGCGCAGTGATGTCTGTACCCGCTCACGATCAGCGTGACTATGAGTTTGCTAAAAAGTACGGTCTAAACATCGAAGCGGTTGTTAAGCCAGCTGACGGTGAAGTCGATATCAGCGAAGAAGCTTATACTGAAAAAGGCGTACTATTTAACTCTGCTGAGTTTGACGGTCTAGATTTCCAAGCAGCATTTGATGCAATCGATGCCAAGCTTACAGCTGAAGGCAAAGGTAAGCGTCAAGTGAACTTCCGTCTACGCGACTGGGGTGTTTCACGTCAACGTTACTGGGGTGCACCAATTCCAATGGTCACTTTGGCTGACGGTACGGTTATTCCTACACCTGAAGATCAATTACCAGTGATTTTACCTGAAGATGTGGTTATGGATGGCATCCAAAGCCCAATAAAATCAGATAAAGAGTGGGCTAAGACTCAGGTTAACGGTCAAGAAGCGTTCCGTGAAACTGATACCTTTGATACCTTTATGGAATCATCTTGGTACTACGCACGCTACTGTAGCCCCCATGCAGATGAAATGCTTGATCCTGCAAAGGCAAACTACTGGTTACCTGTAGACCAATACATTGGTGGTATCGAGCATGCTTGTATGCACCTATTGTATTTCCGCTTCTTCCACAAATTGCTACGTGATGCAGGTCTAGTCAACTCTGATGAGCCAGCTAAACGTCTGCTAACTCAAGGTATGGTACTCGCTGATGCTTACTACTATAACAATGAGAAAGGCGCGCGCGTTTGGGTTGCTCCATCTGATGTGACTGTGCAGGAAACTGACGACAAAGGCCGTACCGTTAAAGCCGTAGACAGCGAAGGTAACGAGCTGGTTTACACCGGTATGAGCAAGATGTCTAAGTCGAAAAACAACGGTATCGACCCGCAAGAGATGGTTGATAAGTACGGTGCTGACACGGTTCGTCTATTTATGATGTTTGCAGCGCCACCAGAGCTAACACTTGAATGGCAAGAGTCGAGCGTTGAAGGCGCACATCGCTTTATTAAGCGTTTGTGGAAAACTGCACACGACCATATTACTTCAGGTCCAACTGCAGAACTTGACGTTAAGTCACTTAACGCTGCTCAAAAAGAGCTACGCCGTGAACTGCATAAGACCATTGCAAAAGTGGGTGATGATATTGAGCGTCGTCAGATGTTCAACACCGCAATTGCATCAGTTATGGAGCTAATGAACCGTCTCCAAAAAGCGCCGACTGAGACAGAGCAAGACAAGGCATTGATGCAAGAAGCCTTGAACGCTGTTATCCGTTTACTTTATCCAATCATTCCACACACATGTTTTGTGTTATGGAACGATCTTGGTAACCAAGGTGCGATTGAAGATGTACTTTGGCCAGAAGTTGACGAGTCTGCACTGGTTGAAGACAGCAAGCTAATCATTGTTCAAGTGAACGGTAAACTGCGCGCGAAGATCACTGTTGCAGCAGATGCGAGTAAAGAAGAAGTTGAAGCAGCAGGTATGGCCGAAGAAGGTGTGGTTAAACACACTGAAGGTAAAACTGTTCGTAAAGTTATCTACGTACCGGGCAAGTTGCTCAATATCGTGGCTAACTAATCCTTCTAAAACCAAGGAAGACAAAACAAAGCTTATGCTAATTAAACGCATACTTTTAGCAACCTTGGCACTGAGCATTTTGCTCAGTGCCGGTTGCGGCTTTAGATTACAAGGTAGCTACTCTATCCCTGAGCAGCTACAAACCTTAAGCCTTAGCAGTCAAGATGAATACAGTGAACTAACACGTCTAGTACGTGAACGCCTGCGTTTAAACAGTATTGCTGTAGTTAAGCCCGCGAATGACATTCCAGTTCTGCGCCTTATCAGTGACTCACTCGATCGCTCTACGCTATCAATCTACCCAACGGGTAACGTTGCTGAATATGAGCTTATCTACCAGGTAAGTTTTGCCGTACAGATGCCAGGTGCTGAATCTCAACGCTTTGATGTAGCTATCCACCGTGACTACCTTGACGATCCGCGTACGGCTTTAGCAAAGAGCCGAGAAATGGAGCTCTTACTCAAAGAGATGCGAGTTCAAGCTGCTGACAGAATTATTCAAACTCTGGCTTCTACAAAGGTTAATTAATGCGGGTCTATCCAGATCAGTTAACGCGCCAACTTTCTCCATTACCCCAATGTTGCCTTATTTTTGGCGACGATCCATGGTTATGTGAGCAAAGCCGTGCAACTCTGCACAGTGAAGCTAAACGTCAAGGCTTTGAAGAAAAGATCCAGTTAACCCAAGAAACGGGGTTTAGTTGGAATGAGCTTTTTGAGCAATGGCAAGCGATGAGCTTGTTTTCAAGCCGTCGTATTATTGAGTTAACCCTCCCACAAGCAAAACCAGGGGCTGAAGGCAGCACTATGCTGCAATCGCTAATGCAGATGGATAATCCAGATGTATTATTGATTTTAACTGGCCCTAAGCTTGCGAGCGAACAAACCAAGAGTAAATGGTTTAAGGTGCTTGATGCAAAAGGGATTTACGTACCTTGCACGACGCCAGAGGGCGCACAGTTTCAACGTTGGTTAGATGGAAGAATTCAGCATTACGGCTTGTCATTGGCACGAGACCCGCGTGAAATGCTCTTTGCACTTTACGAAGGTAACTTGCTTGCCGCCGACAAAGCACTGCAACTGCTGCAACTGCTCAGTCCTAATGAGCCGATTGATTGCGACCAACTAAGCCAATACTTTGAAGATCAATCACGCTTCAGCGTATTTCAATTAACTGACGCCATGCTCAACAACCAACAAGATAAAGCCCAACATATTCTTTCACAGCTTAAAAGTGAGGGAGTGGCGATGCCAATTATCCTATGGTCGTTATTTAAAGAGCTCGCCGTATTGTTACAACTAAAGACAGCACAGAATAAGCGCGAGCCTCTACAGGGACTTTGGAGCAAGTTGCGCATTTGGGATAAACGTAAGCCCATTTATCAAAATGCACTTAACCGTCTTGAATTGAATCATGTAGAAACCTTGCTTGCTGGCGCTTCAGCCATTGAACTTAAGCTCAAACAACAAGGCATTGAAGACTGGACTGGATTGAGTCACATTAGTCTACTTTTCGATGCTAAAGCTCACGCCAAACTCGCCCATATAACATTAGATTAATATAGGTCTTGAGCATGAGAATTGGCATTTTAGGCGGCACCTTCGACCCTATCCATTTTGGTCATATTCGTCCTGCACTCGAAGCAAAGAACCAGCTTAATTTGGATGAGGTTTGGCTTATGCCAAACCATATTCCACCGCACAAACCCGGCACTCATGTCTCCACTGCCGATAGACTCGCCATGGCGCAGCTTATTTGTGATGAACTACCTCAATTTCAACTTTGTGATATTGAAGCGAAACGCGATACACCTTCCTATTCAGCCATGACTTTAGCTAAATTAAGCAACATGCACCCAGAGCATGAGTTTTACTTCATTATGGGCATGGACTCATTTTTGAGCTTTACTCACTGGCATGAATGGCAACAACTGTTAGACCTATGCCACTTAGTCGTTTGCAAGCGCCCCGGCTGGCAACTTGCTACTAACGACCCAATTCAGGCAATCTTAAAGCCCAGACTTAGCGATAACACCCAAACAACGCCACAAAAATTCGGTAAAATTTTTATGCTTGATGTAGCAGAACAAGATTTCTCCTCAACGCAAATACGTCAGCGACTCATGCAGGGCCTGATGCCAAATGCAGCACTACCCGTCTCGATTCAAGATTACATTCGATGTAATCAGCTTTATACCAATTAGTATAAAGATGTAGATCTCTTTCTTATGTTGATTGGCATTATCTAGCCGATCCTACAGCTAATAAACATTAAACCGCATTCAAACACAGATATTTCTATACAGAACTATTAATCTGGATCTGAAATACTGCTATACTATCGCGCTGTCTTAAAATTAATGGGGTACCAGCGTGGAAAGCGCAGAGTTAAAGCAATTTGTAATCGATAAGGTTGAAGACCTTAAAGCAAAAGATATCGTTGTAATCGACATATCTGAGAAATCAAACATCGCCGATTTTATGGTGGTATGTACGGGTAACTCAAAAACACACGTTAAAGCAATCGCTGAAAATCTAGTGGTTGAGTCGAAGCGTGCCGGTCTGCACATTCTTGGTGTCGAAGGTCGTGAGAGCAGCGAGTGGGTTCTAGTAGACCTAGGCGATGTGATTATGCACGTTATGCAAGATCAAACTCGTGACTTCTACCAGCTTGAAAAACTTTGGTCAGAAAAGCCTGAGTAATGAAGATTCAGTTAGTCGCAGTTGGGACCCGCATGCCAGATTGGGTCGAAACAGGTTTCAAAGAATATCAGCGCCGCTTTCCTCGAGATATGGCGCTTGAATTAATTGAGATCCCTGCTGGCAAACGCGGTAAAAATGCCGATATAGCTCGCATTCTCCAAAAAGAGGGCGAGTTAATGTTGGCGGCGATCCCGAAAGGGAATCATATCGTCAGCTTGGACTTACCGGGTAAAAACCTCACAACACCGCAATTAGCAGAGCAAATGAACAAGTGGTTGCTTGATGGTCGCGATGTTAGCTTGTTAATTGGAGGCCCAGAAGGTTTATCACCTGAGTGTAAAAAAGCCGCTGCGCAAAGCTGGTGCTTATCAGCCTTAACTCTACCTCATCCTCTGGTACGAGTGATTGTTGCCGAAAGCCTATATCGTGGCTGGAGTATCAACAATAATCACCCTTACCATAGAGAATAATATCGACACCCTATAAAACTAAACAGACCTTAATAGGATATGTGCTTGGCACCCTTTTTTAAGCAGGAGAGAATGTAAGTGTCACCAAGAAAGCGCATAACCATGAACGACCATGCGGCCGAGGCGTCGCTATTTAAAAGTCGCGCCCTGTTTACGTTCTTATCTGTATTTATCCTGCTGAGCTTGTTGCTGGTTAACCTCTACAACCTGCAAATCACCTCCTTTAAAGATTACGAAACTCGCTCTAATGACAATCGTATTCGTGTCGTCCCTGTCGCGCCTAGTCGTGGCTTAATCTACGATCGTCACGGCCAATTACTCGCCGAAAACCAACCTTTTTTCTCATTAGAGATGGTGCCAGAAAAGGTTAAAAATGTCAGTGAGACCTTAGATGAGCTCAGCCTCGTTATCGACTTGTCGGCAGATGAAAAAGAAAACGTAATCGATGCACTTAAGTATCACCGTCGTTTTAAGCCTCTGACAATTAAGAACAAACTGACCGAAGAACAAGTTGCAAAATTCAGTGTGAATCAGCACCGTTTTCCGGGCATTTCTGTTGACGCGGGCCTCAAGCGCCACTACCCGTACAATGGTTTAATGACTCACGCATTAGGCTATGTCGGCAAAATCAATAGCCGAGATCAAGACTCGCTTATCCGTAATAACTTGTGGGCAAACTATGCGGCAACAAAAGATATCGGTAAGCAAGGTATCGAAAAGTTTTACGAAAGTATGTTGTTAGGTAAGCCAGGTCACCTCGAAGAAGAGGTTAACAACCGCGGTCGTACCATTCGTATTTTAAAATCTGAGCCGCCAACGCCCGGGCAAGATATCCACCTGACCTTAGATTTAAAGCTTCAACAAAAAGCCATGGAGCTACTTAATGGTCGACGTGGCTCTATTGTTGCAATCGATCCACGAGATGGTGGTATTTTAGCGCTAATCTCTAGCCCAACTTATGATCCTAACCAATTTGTGCATGGCATTAGTAGTAAGGCGTATAGCGAATTACTCAATTCTAAGTCACGCCCACTTATCAACCGTGCGACTCAGGGTCAATACGCCCCAGCATCCACCGTTAAGCCACACTTGGCGTTATTAGGCTTAGAAAATAAAACCGTTACCCAAAAAACGCGTATTTGGGACCCTGGTTTTTGGCAGATCCCAGGTGTTGAACGTAAATACCGTGACTGGAAACGCTGGGGTCATGGCTGGGTTGATGTTAACAGCGCCATTGTTAGCTCTTGTGACACCTATTTTTATGATCTTGCCTATAAAACAGGCGTTGATGCTATCGCCAACTTTATGCAACCCTTTGGATTTGGTGAACGTACCGGCGTTGATATTTTTGAAGAGTCCGCCGGTAACATGCCGTCTAAAGATTGGAAGCGTTTACGCTATAACCAACCTTGGTATATCGGCGATACCATCTCTGTTGGTATTGGTCAGGGCTACTGGACAACAACGCCGCTGCAGCTTGCCAATGCTACCGCTATTTTAGCCAACAATGGCCGCCGTTTTGTGCCACACATGCTTAAGTCGATTCAAGATCAAACCGCTAAAATCGACACGCCGCCCGATGAGCTGCCGCCTATCGTACTATCGAACCCTAAAAACTGGGACATCATTAATGAAGCCATGCGTGATACAGCGCATAAGTCTCGCTTTACCGACGCGCGCTACACCGCGGCGATGAAAACGGGTACCGCACAGGTATTTAGTGTTGCGCAAGATGAAGAATACGATGCGGAAAACATTGATGAACGTCTACGTGATAATGCTTTAATTATTGCTTACGCCCCGTACGAAAACCCTAAAATTGTTCTCGCTGTAGTACTTGAAAACGCGGGTTGGGGTGGCGTTAACGCTGGGCCAGTAGCTCGCGCTTTACTCGACGAGTATTTGTTAAGAGATTCATGGGATAAAACAGAATGAGTGCACACAATAGCCGACCAAACATATGGCAGCGCTTACACATAGACTTGCCATTGCTGTTAGGCCTGCTGGCACTCATGGCTTTCGGACTTGTTGTTATTTATTCTGCCGGCGGTGAAGACTTAGCGCTAATGGATCGCCAACTGTTCCGTATGGGGCTATCGCTATTAGTGATGTTTACTGTGGCGCAGATTAACCCTGAAGTGCTTAGGCGTTGGGCGTTCCCCATTTATATTACTGGGATCATCTTACTGATTGGAGTGCACTTTTTTGGTGAGATCAATAAAGGTGCTCAACGCTGGTTAAACTTAGGCTTTATGGAGTTTCAACCATCTGAACTTATTAAGCTCGCCTTCCCTATTACCATGGCTTGGTATATCAGTAAGTTCCCACTCCCCCCCAAGAAACGCTACCTTGCTGGTGCAGGAATACTGTTACTTGTCCCCACATTACTCATCGCTAAGCAGCCAGATTTAGGTACCTCTATCCTTGTTGCCGCTTCAGGCATCTTTGTACTGTTTCTATCCGGTATGAGTTGGCGTATTGTTGGTGGCTTTATCGGCAGTGTATTGGCGATGCTACCCGTGCTGTGGTTTTTCTTGATGCATGACTACCAGCGTACCCGCGTATTGACCTTGCTTGATCCAGAAAAAGATCCATTAGGTGCAGGCTACCATATTATCCAATCTAAAATTGCCATCGGCTCTGGCGGATTGTGGGGCAAAGGCTGGCTTCAAGGCACTCAATCGCAACTAGAGTTTTTGCCTGAACGGCATACTGACTTTATTTTTGCGGTTATTGGAGAAGAATTTGGGCTTATCGGTGCGTTAATTCTGCTGGCACTATATCTTTATGTAATAGGCCGAGGCTTAGTTATCGCCTCGCGCGCACAAACCAGTTTTGCTCGCTTATTAGCTGGCAGTATAACCTTAACATTCTTCGTCTATATTTTTGTGAATATTGGTATGGTTTCAGGTCTTTTACCTGTTGTAGGTGTTCCTCTGCCTCTAATCAGTTATGGTGGTACCTCGATGCTGACATTGATGACAGGATTTGGCATCTTAATGAGTATTCACACTCACAGACGTTTTATCGACAGATAGCCTTAAGACGCTATTTGATAAAGCCTCACTCTTTATATAGATTTAACCTTCGATGGCATTGTGACGTATTCGAGTGACCTAATCACTATGCCTATCGACTATTAAGGATTGCCTCATAAATGACGCTTTTAAAACGCATTCTTGCACCTTTAGCATTGACTCTCTTTTCATGCTCAGCTGCGGCAGATTCTGACTCAGACGTCAAAGCGCTTAAAACTGAGTTTATTAAAACCCAAAGCGATAAAGGTTTCGATAGCAAAGAAACAGCAGCGTTCATTGCCAACGCCGAATATAACCAAGCGGTTATCGACGCGATGACCAAGCCATGGGAAGCTAAGCCTTGGCATCAGTACTACCCTATATTTCTCACAGAAAAACGTCTAGAAGCTGGGTTAGCCTTCTGGCAAGAACATGCTGACACTATCGCTAAAGCCTCAAAAGAGTTTAATGTTGATCCACAAATCATCGTCGCAATTATTGGCATTGAAACCTTTTACGGTGGCTACATGGGCAATTATCCTGTTAAAGACGCCCTCTACACCTTAGGTTTCCATTATCCGCCGAGAGCAACATTCTTCCGTAGTGAATTTGCCAACCTGCAGTCACTGGTAAAAGAGGAAAATTTAGATATTAATAGCCTGAAAGGCTCCTATGCTGGTGCTATGGGCTTTGGTCAGTTTATCCCGTCTAGCTACCGCCATTACGCAGTGGATTTTGATAATGATGGTAGCCGCGATCTATTAAATAGCACTACCGATGCTATTGGTAGTGTAGCTAACTACTTCCATCAACATGGTTGGCAGAAAAACCAGCCGGTAACACTGCAATTAACGTTGAATAAAGACTTACCTGATACAGTGAAAACGTGGTCTGGTGAGAAAATGCAGTATAACGTTGCTGACATACTATCACCGAACGTTGCACTGGCTGAATCAATGGATATTGATGTGTCACAACCAGCATTAGTGGTAAAGCTTGAACAAGCCGACCACGATGAGTATTGGTTAGGTCTCAAAAACTTTTATGTTATTACCCGTTATAACCGCAGCCCTTTGTACGCTATGGCGGTTTACCAATTTAGTCAGGAATTAAACAAAGCTTATGTCGCGCAATAATACCCTTGCCATTTTATTCTTAACCGCCACATTAGCTGCGTGTTCGAGCGGTGGTCGCTATGAACTTGATGACGATAAAGCGCCAACATCAGCTCCTGATGTCACCAAGGTTGAAGATGCTCACCCTAAATATGAGCCATATAGCCGTGGGGGAAACAAAAAGAACTACACGGTATTAGGTAAGAGTTATCAGGTCATGGACTCAGGTGCAGGCTACGCGGAAAAAGGAATTGCATCTTGGTACGGCGCTAAGTTTCATGGGCACCTCACATCAAACGGTGAAACCTACGACATGTATTCGATGTCTGCAGCCCATAAAACCTTACCACTACCTAGCTACGTTAAGGTCACCAACCTTAAAAATGATAAAACGGTTATTGTACGAGTCAACGACAGAGGGCCATTTCATGCAGATAGAGTTATCGATCTATCTTATGCTGCTGCCCACCGGCTCGACATGCTAAAAACCGGTACCGCAAATGTAAGCCTAGAAGTTATCTATATTGCCAATCCTGAATCGAGTGCACTTGCCGAGCTAAAAGGCACTGAACTTCACTATATTCAGGTTGTAGCATCATCAAACAAAGAACGCTTAGGTCATCTAGCCAATAGCCTAGAGCAAAAATATCAAGTCAAGAGCCGCATTCAAAGCGTAAATAACTTGTATCGTTTGCAATTAGGCCCAATCGGTCAGCAGCAACTAGCTGACAAGCTAACAGAAAAGCTCAAGCAAGAGGGTTACCCTCAAAGTTACCTGCTTACTGAATGAACCAAGATTAATGAACCTAGGCTGAATTCCATTGTCGACTAATGTTATACTCGTTGGAATTACACTTTCTTCATACCTAAACTATTAAGACGTGCATTATTAATATGAATTTACTGAACAAACCTTTAAAAACGCTTTTGTTCGCGACCTCTGTCGCCGCATTATCAGCACAAGCAGCGCCAGTCGTTACCCCAAATGCACCAACAGTGGCAGCTAAAGCTTACGTGCTAATGGACTACAACACCGGACAAATCATTGCTGAAGAAAACGCTTACGAAAGCTTAAACCCAGCTAGCTTGACCAAGATGATGACAAGTTATGTGATCGGTCATGAGATCAAAGTCGGTAACATTGCCCCCACAGATGAAGTAACCATTAGTAAAAAAGCATGGTCAAAAAACTTCCCCGACTCTTCTAAAATGTTTATCGAAGTCGGTAAAACAGTTTCTGTTGAAGATCTAAACAAAGGCATTATTATCCAATCGGGTAACGATGCGTGCGTAGCAATGGCTGAACATATTGCTGGTACTGAAGATGGCTTTGTCGACTTAATGAACTCATGGGCTAAACAGCTAGGAATGCAAGATAGCTACTTTGAAAATAGCCATGGTTTAGACTCTGACAACCATAAAAGTACCGCTTATGACATGGCTATTCTTGGCGCCGCAATTATTCGCGATGTACCAGAAGAGTACGCAGTCTATAAAGAGAAATCATTTACCTACAACGGTATTAAGCAATACAACCGTAACGGTTTGTTATGGGATAAGAGCTTAAGCGTTGACGGTATTAAAACAGGCCACACTTCTGGTGCAGGTTTTAACCTGGTAACCTCAGCAACTAAAGACGGTATGCGTCTTATCTCTGTTGTATTAGGCACCAAGAGTGAAGCCGCACGTAAGGCAGAAAGTAAGAAGCTACTTAACTATGGTTTCCGTTTCTTTGAAACTGTTACACCATACAAAGCTGGCGATACTTTCGTTACCCAAAAAATCTGGTATGGCGACCGTGAAACGATTGACCTAGGTGTTGTCACTGATACCCCTATTACCATTAGTCGCGGCCAAGCTAAAAATTTACAAGCTAACTTTGAACTCACAAAAGAGCTTAACGCCCCTATAGCAAAAGGCGAGACTGTCGGTCGTATCTACTTCCAATTAAATGGAAAAGATATCGCTCAGTTCCCACTTGTCACGCTACAAGAAGTGAATGAAGGCAGCTGGTTTAGCCAATTAATGGATTACTTCAAGCAGATGTTTGCAGGTTGGTTTAGCTAAACCATACTGTATACAAAAAAGAAGCCACCGCAAGGTGGCTTCTTGCATTTGATAGCCAAACAAACCTTGTGAACTTGAACCATACTAACCAATTAGTCATTGACCCAATAATGACTAAATTAAAGTTGCCATATTAAGCAATGAATAACCGTTAACTCATTCTTCTCATTTAAAAATTCATTACACTGCGATTCGAATTTGAGTCAGCAAGAATGATCAAATATTTATTTAGCTTGGTATTAGGTATAATCGTCACCATATTATGGTTATTGCAATCTATGAGAGTGAAAAATGTTAGATACTAAATTTGATGAATTAATGGAATTCCCAGCTTCTTTTCCATTTAAAATTGTTGGAGATGCAAGCGATACGCTAGCTGATCGTGTCGTAGCAGTCGCCCAAAGTTTGGCACCAGATGACTATACGCCAACAACAAAAGCGTCGAGCAAAGGCACTTACAATTCGGTCACCATACGTATAACCGTTACAAGTAAAGAGCAGATAGAGAAACTTTACACCGAACTTGCTGCGATTGAGGGCGTTAAACGCGTACTATAAATATTAATCATAAATGATAAATGTGATCCGTATTACATTTATCATTTTGAAGCGTATAATAGCCCGCACAAATATTTGAGGGGAGAGGTTGCCCTTGTACGATAACGCTTTGCATATTCGTCATCTCGGTAAACAAGATTACGAATCAGTGTGGCACGCGATGCAACACTATACCGATAATCGCGATGAGAACAGTCAAGATGAGATCTGGATTGTTGAACATACGCCAGTATTCACACAAGGCCAAGCAGGCAAGAGTGAGCACATCCTAAATCCTGGTGATATTCCTGTTATTCAGGTTGATCGAGGTGGCCAAGTAACCTATCACGGCCCGGGGCAACTTGTCGTCTACCCTCTTCTCGATATTAAACGCCTCAAAGTCGGTGTACGTCAGCTTGTCACTCACATTGAACAGAGTATCGTCAACATGCTTGTGCGCTATCAGATTGAAGCTTATGCAAAAGCTGATGCGCCTGGTGTTTATGTTGAAGAACGTAAGATCGCATCACTCGGTCTTAGGATCCGTAAAGGATGCTCTTTCCATGGACTCGCCCTCAATGTCGATATGGACATGTCTCCATTTCAGCGCATTAACCCCTGCGGTTACGCTGGCATGGAAATGATCCAGTGCAAACAGCTCGGTGGACCACAAACTGTCGAAGAGGCAGGTCTGCAACTGATTGAAACCCTCAGCCAAGAACTCGGTTTAGATAAGCTAGTTCACCACCAAGGATTACCAGAGTCATATGAATAGGCCTGAAAGATTACAACCTGGCGTTAAACTTAGAGACGCAGACAAGGTTTCACGCATCCCTGTTAAAGTGGTGCCATCTGAACGTGACACCATGCTAAGAAAACCTGACTGGCTGCGAGTAAAGCTACCCGCTTCAAATCAGCGTATTACCGAGATCAAGCAAGCACTGCGTAAAAATGGTCTCCACTCTGTTTGTGAAGAGGCTTCATGCCCTAACCTATCAGAGTGCTTTAACCATGGCACCGCAACATTTATGATTTTGGGTGCTATCTGTACCCGTCGCTGCCCGTTTTGCGATGTTGCTCATGGTCGTCCACTAAAGCCTGATGCTGAAGAGCCTAAGAAGCTTGCACAAACGATCAAAGATATGAAGCTTAAGTATGTCGTTATTACCTCTGTAGACCGTGATGATCTGCGTGATGGTGGTGCACAGCATTTTGCTGACTGTATCCGTGAGATCCGTTTATTAAATCCGCAAATTAAAATCGAAACCTTAGTACCCGATTTCCGCGGTCGTATTGATGCAGCGCTTGAGATCTTGGCGACTGAGCCACCAGATGTGTTTAACCACAATTTGGAAACTGCGCCTATGCATTATCGTAAAGCGCGACCTGGTGCTAATTATCAATGGTCACTCGATTTATTGAAGAAATTTAAAGACCGCCACCCCAATATTCCGACAAAATCAGGTCTGATGATGGGTCTTGGTGAGAGTAACGAAGAGATTGCACAAGTACTGCATGATCTGCGAGCTCATAATGTTGAGATGCTGACTTTAGGTCAATATCTACAACCTTCTAAATTCCACCTGCCAGTTGAGCGCTATGTATCACCTGCGGAATTTGATGAGCTAAAAGAGCTTGCTGAAAGCATTGGCTTTACTCACGCAGCTTGTGGTCCATTGGTACGTTCAAGTTACCATGCAGATCTTCAGGCTCAAGGTAAAGAAGTTAAGTAAATTTACCTCACGCTCGATAGCATAAGTTAAGACAAAAATAGCGCCTAATTAGGCGCTATTTTTATTGGCTACAAGGCGTTTAAAAACTTAGCTGCATCAATACCGCATCTTCAGTGCCAGTATCCGATTTATAGTAACCTTTACGAATACCGGTTTCCTTAAAGCCAACTTTCTCATAAAGTTCTCTTGCAGCAATCGCAGACTGACGAACCTCTAACAGTAATACCTCAGCCCCTTTATCTTTAGCCTCGACGATTACAGCCTTTAACAGCATTTTACCGTAACCTTTGCCCTGCAGTCTGGGTTCAACACAGATATCCATTAAGGTCGCATCTTCAAAAATCTGATGCAAGATAGCAAAGCCACAAAGCTCATCACCATCCAATAACCCAATGCAGTGATACAAATTACCGAAACAACTTTTTATCGTTGACTCACTCATTGGGTGGCTATGCGCTTTAACCGCTATAGCAGCCATCTGAGCAGACATTTCATCGTTTAGCAGTGTAAGTTCCACTACGTATCCTTTTGAGCCATAAAAGACTGTATATTAAGCCACAACGTCTTTTTAGCTTCAGGGTTATTCTCAAGTTCATTAATGGGGGCTGAAAATAAAGTGCTGTCATTAACAACTGTCTGCTTACCACGCATATCCCAAATCACCTTAGCTCCTGGTTCAGCTCTAACAGCAAAACGGCAATGATCCATATTGACTCCGAGTAAACCTAGTACGGTACAGATGATTGGGCTATCGACATCTTTAATCCGTAAAGGATTCACTAAGACAATAGCTATATCAGTTTGGGGAATCGCTTTTTTCCAGCGAGTAATGCTCATGGCATCTAGGTAAGCACTCTTTTCCATCATGACTCACTCAAAGGGGGATAATAACGTTAGAGTGGCTAGCATAGCAGTTAGTCCTCTAATAGGTAACACAGTTTAGACGAGTGCGCAGAAACAATGTAGCACTGAGCTAGATGCTTTTACTATTAAGACTAATAAGCTATCTACAATATCGATGAGTGGCATTCAGTGAAGCAATAGAGCAAAACGAAAAGCAAACACTATCGCAAATAGCAGATGCGAAAAAGCCGAGCTAGTGCTCGGCTTTTTCTAATTTGGCAGGGGTGGGGAGACTCGAACTCACAACATCCGGTTTTGGAGACCGGCGCTCTACCAATTGGAGCTACACCCCTGTTGACGAAACGGATTATGCGTAATCTGCCCCGAAAGGTAAAGCTTTTTTTATTTAAAGCCCATCAAGTGTGGATTTTTCAGACAAAAGCAAAACCTAGTAACATCCAGAGCCTTAAATAACACAAAAAAGCGCTATAACTGAAACGATAAACCGCAGATGCAAAAAAGCCGAGCTAATGCTCGGCTTTCTCTAATTTGGCAGGGGTGGGGAGATTCGAACTCACAACATCCGGTTTTGGAGACCGGCGCTCTACCAATTGGAGCTACACCCCTGTTGAGGACACTAATTTTGCTTAATGTTGAATAAAAGGTAAAGTACTTTTTTGCTAATAACTACCGCCTGCAGGTTTTTCGAGCGCTCAGCAGGTGTTTTGATCACTTTGCCGACTGAAATAGCTCAATAAACAGCACTCACAACACTGCTCGCTGGTATTATAAGCTCAGCACAATATAGGCAACCTCTACGCTTACAATCAAGAAAAATTAGTGAGACTTAAATTTCACTCCCCAGATTACTATAAATGAGCTGCAGTTATTATAGCTACCGAGCCAGTCTAGTGGTTCACCTTAAGTTTTAAAACAATGGCAGGTTTATCTACTCGCGCACCGATTATTGTGAAAAGCCTTCTTATACTCATCTGGATAGAGATTGCCTCCGAAACAGGACATACAACTAGAAAAGAGCAAAGGGATGCTTAGCAGGTCACATCGTATATTAGCAGTTCTGAATAACTCAAACTTATAGATAGGAAGATAGCGGTTCATACAAGCCTTAAAATATTTTATGAGCCTCCCCCCCCCTCTATCGAAGGCTTTCAGCTATGAATATCAGGAGTTTCGCAGCTTAAGTGGATAAGCCACCTAAAATAGGTAGCTCTATTCTGGGTACGTTAGCGCTCAGTGTTCTAAAAACACCCGACGCCATACATGGCACTCAAGGATAAGTATTCCCTCTAGAGTAAGCCCTGTTACTCTTATCCTATAAAGTGTATGTGACTTCTCACGGCCAAATTTGGGAGTGCATCAGGAAGTGACCTACGAGCCACATCAATGCGGGAAGTGTCTATTATGCTGGAGTATATAAACGCCTGTAGTTCGCGCACGCCACATCAAACACACAGGGGCAAAGCAAGGTGTTCTGAATACGTAGCATTCAGACTAGCTTGTTCGCGGAGAAGCTTGTCTTCGTAGTTGGGGCAAGGCATAAGGCCTTTCAATGACATCCTTGTCATCATGGCATTTGTTAGCCCTAAACGTCAGGTGTGCCAAATGCCTGAAACGCATGGACGCGGTTTCTGGCCAAGCGCAGCTGCGTGGCAACATAGAGGGAGTGTCCTTTCGTATATGCGCCTGGAAATGGCCAGCTTCGAGCATGCCGCCATGGATAATGGAATGGACCCATCCACTTTTAATCGGCCTCGCAATGGGCCACGATGTAGTTGCTTAAACTCATCAGAAAGAGGACGGGTCCACTATGAACATTACTACAATTGGTCTTGATATCGCAAAGTCTGTT
>NZ_JBRILT010000056.1:0-30052 GCF_052977065.1 Shewanella sp. 125m-1 | reverse complement strand
TTTAAAAACACTCGGATTTTGCCATCTTATAAAGATCGGTCAACCGATCAATAAACTGCTAAATGATCGGCATTACCCTTTGGCGCGTTTTTTATTGGGACTTTTTAGGAACAAACTTAAAACTGCACAAGTTTCAAATGCAGCTGCTCAAACGTTTCACGGTCTATGCTCGCTTCAAATAACAAGCGTTCTAATTGCTCCAGCTGTAACTTACCCGCTTCAAATAGCATAGAGCATTCACTGATAAGATTAGCGCGCCAAACCACCTCAGCAAGCCCACCAGCAGGCTTAGAATCAATGACAGCTAAACGGCTGAGCTCTGCCTCAAATAATGACGGTAACTCCCAATAGCGAGCCAGTAGCGCGCTGAGACTCAAAGACTTGGTTGTCATTACCTGCCGAAATAAACTAGAGCAAGGTTGTTCACCGGGTTCTGCTTGTTTAAATGCTTCTAATAACAGCTTAAAAATCGCAATCTTACCCACGTCATGCAATAAGCCTAATAAAAATGCACTATCAGCTTCCTCTTGAGCAAGCTCACTCGACAAGTAAGCCACTTGCATAGAGTGGCGCCATACTTGACTGCCGAAACGACGAAAATAAATAGGTTTAATATCAATAACTTTACGCATCATCGCAGTAGTAACAAAACGTCGCATCTGCTCACGTCCAAGCTGCACTAAAGCCAGCTGTAAGCTAGTGATCTCTTTATCGCTGCGTCTAAACAGTGGCGAGTTACATAGCTTTAATACCTCAACACTCAAGACAGGATCTCGCTCGATTAGGGCTAACAGTGCTTTAGTATCGCTATTCTCATCGGCGAGCTGCTGGTCTAATGCCGCTATTTGCGTCGGCAATTTTAATACCCGATCAGCAATTGCCTTGGGTGATGTGAGAGCGGCTTCAACACGTCTAAATACACTTTTTTCAAGCTCGTTTGCTGTGCCATTTAGCTGGGTGCTTGGGAATAACAGGCTATAGAACAATGCAGAAAGGTCTATCGTCACATCAGCAACATCTGTTGCTGCCTGCGCTTTTATTGGCTTAGGCTCACTGAGTGTGGATTGAAAGTGTTCCATGGAGCCACTAAAGCTCTTTGGTTGCTCAATAACAACCTGCTCTCTGATATTAAACAGTTTTTTTAGCGCTTTACTAAACAATTTTTTATGACCAGTACGGGGTTTTTAACAAAAAAAATCGGTGCATATAGCACCGACTTTACTCAATATTTAAGTTTACCGATAAAACTAAACTTAAACGTCGAGGTTTGCCACATTAAGCGCGTTTGCTTCAATAAACTCACGACGAGGCTCAACTTGATCACCCATCAAACAAGTAAATAGTTGATCAGCACCAATCGCATCCTCAATGGTTACTTGCAACATACGACGTGACTCAGGATCCATTGTAGTTTCCCACAACTGCTCAGGGTTCATTTCACCCAATCCCTTATAACGCTGAATGTATAAGCCACGCTTCGATTCGCTCATCAACCACTCTAGCGCTTCAACAAAGCTGACAACATCTTTAGTACGCTCGCCACGTTGTACATAACCGCCGTCTTCAACTAGGCCGTTGATTTCACTACCCATCTTAACGATGCGTTGGTAATCAGTAGACTGGAAGAAGTCATACGAGAACATATAGTGTGTATCGATACCGTGCTTACGGATGGTAATCTTTGGCAAATAAACCTGACGCTCAGGATCAAGTACTGGCTCAGCGCTATATAAGATACCGCCAGTTTCTTTATCAATAAGATCAGCGACAAATGCATCAGCCCAGGCTTTAACTTGTGCTTCGTCACTCAACATGTCATTAGTGATTGCTGGGTGATATAGCATTAGATCTGTGATATTAGTTGGGTAACGTTGCTCTAAACGAGCAATGATAGCTTCAACTTCACGATACTGATTAACTAAACGCTCTAGCGGTTGACCAGACATGCCTGGTGCACCTTGAGACGGATAGATATTGGCATTATCTAATGCTTGCGTTGTTAAGTATTCTGTCAATGCAGGATCATCTTTCAGATACTGCTCTTGTTTACCTTTCTTCACCTTGTACAAAGGTGGCTGCGCGATATAAACATAACCACGCTCAATCAGCTCAGGCATTTGACGGAAGAAGAAGGTCAACAGCAGTGTACGAATGTGCGAGCCGTCGACGTCAGCATCGGTCATGATAACGATGTTATGATAACGCGTTTTATCAGGGTTATATTCATCACGACCAATACCACAACCTAGTGCAGTAATCAGTGTTGCCACTTCTTGAGAAGATAACATCTTGTCAAAACGGGCTTTTTCTACGTTTAGAATCTTACCTTTAAGTGGAAGAATCGCTTGGTTCTTACGGTTACGACCCTGCTTAGCACTACCGCCCGCAGAATCACCCTCCACTATGTAAATTTCAGAAAGACCAGGATCTTTCTCTTGGCAGTCAGCAAGCTTACCTGGCAAACCACCTAAATCTAATGCGCCTTTACGACGAGTCATTTCACGAGCTTTACGCGCCGCTTCACGAGCACGTGCAGCATCGATAATCTTACCGACGATCAATTTCGCTTCGTTTGGATGCTCCATTAGGTAATCACCTAACTGCTCACCCATTGTTTGCTCAACAGCTGACTTAACTTCACTTGAAACAAGCTTGTCTTTAGTCTGTGAGCTGAACTTAGGATCGGGTACTTTAACAGAGATAACAGCAGTTAAACCTTCACGAGCATCGTCACCGGTAGCTGCAGTTTTACCTTTCTTGTTAAAACCTTCACGTTCCATGTAGTTATTTAGGTTACGTGTCAATGCACCACGGAAGCCCGCTAAGTGAGTACCACCATCGCGCTGTGGAATATTGTTAGTAAAACAGAAAATATTCTCTTGGAAGCCATCGTTCCACTGCATAGCCACTTCAACGGTAATACCGTCTTCACGCTCTTGAATAAAGTGGAATACTTCTTTATTTACTGGTGTTTTGTTAACATTCAAGTAGTCAACAAATGCACTGATACCACCTTCATACTTGAAGAATTCGTCACGGTTATCGCGCTCGTCTACAAGACGAATACCCACGCCTGAGTTCAAGAATGATAACTCACGAACACGCTTAGCTAAGATATCGAAATGGAACAGGACATCAGTGAATGTCTCTGTACTTGGCCAAAAGCGGATTTCTGTACCTGTCTTAGTCGCTTCACCGATAGGCTTAATTGGTGCATCAGGTACACCGTGAGTATAAAACTGCTCGTATACCTTGCCTTCACGACGAATGGTCATTTGCAATTTAGAAGAGAGCGCGTTTACAACAGATACACCAACACCGTGCAAACCACCCGATACTTTATAAGAGTTATCATCGAATTTACCACCAGCGTGAAGTACGGTCATAATAACTTCAGCAGCAGAGATACCTTCCTCTTCGTGGATCGATACCGGGATACCACGGCCGTCATCTCGCACTGATACCGAACCATCGGCATGAATGGTAATAATGACGTCGTTACAGTGGCCCGCTAACGCTTCATCGATAGAGTTATCGACCACTTCGAATACCATGTGATGTAGACCTGTACCATCATCGGTATCACCGATGTACATTCCTGGTCTCTTACGTACCGCATCAAGGCCTTTTAGAACCTTAATACTCGAAGAATCATAACTATTCTCTGACATATTATTCTCTCGTCGGTTATTCAATTACCGTTACACAACCGTGTTCCACATGGAACATCTTACTTGGCGGCGTGATTAACGAATCCACTATTGCTGCAGGCTCAATAGCCGTGACAAAAACTTGTGCCCCGGTATCAGCTAATTGCTGTAACAATAGTTTTCTATGCTGTGCATCCAATTCCGATGGAAGATCATCCACCAGATAAATACTTTTTTTATCTATTTGTTGTTTGAGCAACTTTCCCTGTGCAATGCGTAACGCACAGACTAACAGTTTCAACTGGCCACGAGATAAAGCGTCTTGAGCGGGTAGGGTTCCTACTCGTAATCTTAAGTCCGCTTTATGAGGCCCGCTGACGGTATAGCCTGTGGCTAAATCTCTAGGATATTGCGTCTCGAGTAGCTGTGCATACTCAGTTTTCGCATCCCATCCTCGGGTGAAAGAAACCTTAACATCTACCTGAGGTAAAAACTCTCCGATTATACCCTTAAGTAGCTCATTTAACGAGTCTACATATTGCTTTCTTATGTCGGTTACCAGTTCAGCATAACGAATAAATTCTTTATCCCAAAATTGTATCGAACTATAGGGTGAACCATCTCTGAGCAACTGATTTCGCTGTTTTAAAATTCGACGAACATTGACCCATGCAGCATAAAAACGAGGGTCAGAATGAAATGCGCCCCAATCAATGAACTGACGTCTGGATTTTGGCCCTTCGAACAGTAATGAAAAGCTCTCAGGCGTGATCACTTGGATCGGTAAGGTTTCAGCTAACGTCGATAAACGCTTTACTTTATCACCATTAATTTTAACTTCAATATCGCCACTTCTAAATCGGCGTAAACCTATCTTACTCTGCTCGTCACCGTTCTCCATATTGGCAAACAGGGTCAAAGCATCATCGTCATTCTTAATCACACGTTGTGAGAGATGACTACGAAAAGACCGCCCCATTCCAAGGAAATAAATCGCCTCAAGAATGCTGGTTTTACCGCTACCATTCTGACCGTAAATTAAGTTAAGTCCGTCACCCGGCAGCAATTGTGCAGAGGTTATATTTCGAAAAGCTTCAATATGAAGACGGCTAAGACTCATTGATGACCTTTATAACAACGAAGGAGAGCTCTATGGCTCATTATGAAGTTAACCTGATAAAAACCCGTTAGGCCTTTATCAGGTTAGTCATTGATAGCTATAGAAGAGAGAGCTGTAGACTACAAACGCATTGGCATAACAACATACATAGAGTCTTGCTCTATATGGTTGTCGATAAGCGCACTTGAGTTGCCGTCTATCAAGGTAATACGTACATCATCAGAAGGCAGGTTATTTAAGACATCGAGTAAGTAACTGACGTTAAAGCCTATCTCTAGCGGTGTATTGTCATATTCAACATCTAAGATCTCTTCTGCCTCTTCCTGTTCAGGATTATTAGCTGTGATCTTAATTAAGTTATTTTCAAGCTGTACCCGCACACCACGGAACTTTTCATTCGACAGAATAGATGCACGCAGTAGCGCTTGTTTTAGCTGAAGACGACTAGCAATAACGATTTTGTCGCCACCCTTTGGCAGTACGCGACGATAATCAGGAAAACGTCCATCAACTAACTTACTGGTAAACGTGGCTGTTGCCGTGGTCGCTCTAATCGCATTGTCGCCAATCGCAATAGTGACATCGAGATCGTCAGCTTCAAACGAACGCATCAGCTCCAATACACCTTTACGCGGTACAATCACTTGCTTTTCAGGTAACGAGGCTTCGATCATACGATGGCTTAGCGCCAAACGATGTCCGTCTGTAGCAATAGCGCGCAGCACGTTACCTTCAGTTTCAAGTAGCAAACCGTTGAGGTAATAACGTACATCTTGGTTAGCCATAGAGAACTGCGTCGCATCAATCAGCGACTTCATTGTGCCCTGCTTCAGGGTAAACTCAATCTCAGCCTCAAAAGCATCGACATTTGGATACTCTTCAGCTGGCAAAGTAGCCAACGTAAATCGACTGCGACCCGAACGTAATAGTAAACGATTGTCTTGCTGCTCTAACTTAAGTTCTACCTGTTCAGGCAGAGACTTAACGATATCCAAAAACTTCTTTGCAGGGACGGTAGTACGACCTTCTACAACCTCACCTTCGAGCTGAACTTCACCGACTAATTCGACTTCTAAATCGGTACCAGTCAACTTAAGTGAGTGATTACTCACTTCGACTAGAAGGTTTGCCAGAATTGGCAAGTTGTGACGTCTTTCAACCGCACCACTGACTAATTGAAGCGGTTTTAACAAGGCGTCCCTATCAATTGAAAATTTCATTGATTCAATATCCCTGATATTAAGAAGATAAAGTTCTTATCAAGTTAGCATAATCTTCTTTAATGTCATGACTTTCTTCACGCAACTGGGCAATTTTACGGCATGCGTGTAAAACAGTTGTATGGTCACGACCACCAAATGCATCGCCAATTTCAGGCAAACTTTGGTTGGTTAATTCTTTTGATAACGCCATTGCCATCTGTCTTGGTCGCGCCACGCTACGTGAACGACGCTTAGATAACATGTCAGCCATCTTAATCTTGTAGTATTCCGCTACCGTCTTTTGGATATTATCGATAGTGACTAGCTTCTCTTGTAGAGCCAGCAAATCGCGCAATGCTTCACGCACAAAATCGATAGTAATCGGACGGCCGGTAAAGTTAGCGTTAGCAATAACACGGTTTAGCGCGCCTTCAAGCTCGCGTACATTTGAACGTAAACGCTTAGCAATAAAGAACGCCACTTCATCAGGTAAGTTAATGCCACTCTCTTGCGCTTTACGCATTAAGATCGCCACACGGGTTTCTAACTCTGGTGGCTCAATAGCAACCGTTAGGCCCCAACCAAAACGAGATTTAAGACGATCTTCAACACCGTCGATCTCTTTCGGGTATTTATCCGATGTAAGAATGATCTGATGATTACCTTCTAGCAATGCATTAAAGGTGTGGAAAAACTCTTCTTGAGATCGATCTTTGTTAGCAAAGAATTGAATGTCATCGATAAACAATGCATCCACGCTACGGTAGTAACGCTTAAATTCTTCAATCGCGTTATTTTGTAACGCTTTAACCATGTCTTGCACGAAACGCTCAGAATGCATGTAAACCACTTTTGCATTCGGGTTATTTTTAATTATGCCATTACCAACAGCGTGCAATAGGTGAGTCTTACCTAAACCAGTGCCACCATAAAGGAACAATGGGTTATAAGCACCACCAGGATTTTCAGCCACCTGCAAAGCAGCCGCTTTACCTAATTGGTTTGATTTACCTTCTACGAAGTTATCAAACTGGTAAGTAGGATTAATATTACTGCGGTGATTAGCATTCGCCATTGGCTCTGCATGCGGAGTATTAAAAGAAGGCTTAACAACTTCTCTACTAGCAGGTCTGCTAGTTCTTATTGCTGCAGTGGCTTGAACAACTGGCTTAGCCGACGGGCGGCTACCGATATCAAAGCGCAAATTTGGCGCATCGCTACCCATTTGTTCAGTAAAAAATTGGTTGATGATATTTAGGTATTTGTCCCTAACCCAATCCAACACAAAACGATTAGGCGCATAGATGACGAGTGTGTCGCCTTCCATTTCTGCTTGTAACGGTCTTATCCACATACTGAATTGCTGAGCAGGTAGCTCATCTTGCAGCCTTGCGATACATTGTTGCCAAAGTGAAACCGCCACTGTAGTTATCCCCAAAAGATCATACAAAAGAGGCCTATTCTATAGTGAGATCACGCTGATCGCTATCCTTTAAATATATTTATCCCCAGATAGATCAACTAATCATTAAGATCACGATCTTAAAAGATCCCTTGCGATCAAAAAATATTGCTCCTGCTGCAAATCCAGCTTTATAAAGCGATCCAGATCGATCTATAATAGAAAGCTTTCGATCAGCTTTTAGATCTATGAAACCACAAGATGTAGTGGTAACTCACAGAGTTATCCACATATTCTAGTGGCTCTAAAGCTTCGGAATATATTCAGAGATGGCAATATTTAATCACTTGCACTCATTCATGGTTGACGTGCATAACTAAAGTGATTACAATTCGGCCTCTTTTTTGCCCTTAGCTCTTTTTTGGAGTTTAAGGTTTATTAACCTAACAAAGACGGATTGCCATAATGAGTAAACGTACTTTTCAACCTAGCAACCTGAAGCGCAAGCGTTCTCACGGCTTCCGCGCTCGTATGGCTACTGTAGGTGGCCGTAAGGTCATCGCACGTCGCCGTGCTAAAGGTCGCGCTCGTCTTTCTGCGTAACCGTAGAAATGCAAGTGACTAGCTATACCTTTACGCGGGAGTTACGTTTGTTAACTCCCGCGCAATTTAAATCTGTATTTACCAAACCTATCAAAGCGTCCTCCGCTGAAATAACCTTACTTGCAATTCCTAATTCTGAACAACACCCTCGTTTAGGACTAACTGTTGCCAAGCGTTATGTCAAAAAAGCAAACCAACGTAACCGTATTAAACGCATAATTAGAGATAATTTTCGTTTACACCAGCATGATCTACCCGCTGTGGATATCGTTGTGCTTGTCAGAAATGGCGTGCTTGATATGGAAAACGCAGAACTCAAAAACTTAGTAGAAAAGCTATGGCGAAAACTCTCTCGCCGTTACAATGGCTAGCAACTACGATTATTCGTGGTTACCAACTACTCATAAGCCCCATGCTGGGGCCTCGTTGTAGGTTCAATCCAACGTGTTCACATTATGCAATCGAAGCAATTCGATTGCATGGAGTAGTGAAAGGGTGTTGGTTCGCAGCGAAACGCATATTAAGATGTCACCCTTTACATCCGGGCGGAGAAGACCCCGTCCCTAACAAAAAACATAGGTGCGATAAATAGGTTATGGAATCTCAACGCAATATATTGCTGATCGGTTTGCTGTTTGTCAGCTTCCTACTGTGGCAACAGTGGCAAGCAGATAAAGCACCTCAACCGGTGGCAGCAGCTCAAACACAGTCTTCAATTCCAGCTTCTACAGTTGCTGACGCCCATAGTTCAGATGTGCCTGATGCCGATTCAGCCGTACCTGAAGCGATAACAGCATCTAAAGAACTGATCACCGTATTTACTGACCAACTAGAAATCAAAATTGATCCTATTGGTGGTGATATTGTTTACTCAGCCCTACTTGCTCATAACCTTGAGGAAAACGGCGACGAGCCATTCGTTCTTCTAGAGCAAACAAACGATATCTATTATATCGCTCAAAGTGGCCTTATTGGTCGTGACGGTATCGACAGCAGTGTAAAAGGTCGAGCTCACTTTGATAGCGCTTCACGTGAGTACAAGTTGGCTGATGGCCAAGATACTCTTAGCGTGCCACTGACTTATGTTAGTGACAAAGGCGTAACTTATACCAAATTATTTATCTTCACTCGCGGTAAGTACAACATCGCTGTTGATTACAAAATTAACAACACTTCAGATGCACAGCTTCAAGTTCAAATGTATGGACAGATTAAGCACAGCATCAAGGAGAGCGAAAGCAGCATGATGATGCCTACTTATCGTGGCGCAGCATTCTCAACTGCTGACATTCGCTATGAAAAGTACAGCTTCGACGACATGGCTGATAAAAACCTAGATGATTCTACACTAGGTGGCTGGGTTGCAATGCTGCAGCATTACTTCGTATCTGCATGGGTACCACCTGCTACTGAGAAGAATATTATCTTCTCTAGTGTACGAAATGGCCTTGCTAATATTGGTTTCCGTGGTGAGCTACATGATATCGCACCTGGCGCTGAACAAACCATTACAGCTGAGTTCTATGTTGGTCCTAAAGATCAAAAATCACTATCAGCACTTTCTCCATCACTAAACCTAGTTGTCGACTATGGCTTCCTATGGTGGTTAGCTGTACCTATCTACAAACTATTGATGTTCTTCCATTCAATCGTTGGTAACTGGGGTTTTGCTATCATCTTAATTACCCTAACAGTTCGTGGTTTGCTGTACCCGCTAACGAAAGCGCAATACACCTCTATGGCGAAAATGCGTAATCTACAGCCTAAGCTTGCTGAACTGAAAGAGCGTTTTGGTGATGACCGTCAGAAGATGGGTCAAGCTATGATGGAACTGTACAAGAAAGAGAAAGTGAACCCTATGGGTGGCTGTCTACCAATCTTGTTACAGATGCCTATCTTCATCGCACTATACTGGGTACTACTAGAAAGTGTTGAATTGCGTCACGCGCCATTCATGCTATGGATTACTGACTTGTCAGTACAAGATCCTTACTACGTGTTACCAATCCTAATGGGTATCTCGATGTTCATTATGCAGAAGATGCAGCCAATGGCACCGACTATGGACCCAATGCAAGTTAAGATGATGCAGTGGATGCCAGTAATCTTTACCGTATTCTTCCTATGGTTCCCAGCTGGTCTGGTTCTATACTGGTTGGTAGGTAACTTAGTAGCGATTACCCAGCAGAAAATTATCTATGCTGGTCTGGAGAAGAAAGGGTTAAAATAACCTTTAGCTCCGACTAACAAAAAGCGGTCTAATACTGAGTATTGACCGCTTTTTTGCTATCTATGTAGAAACAATATTTTTTAACTTCACTCTGAAAATCAGATTAGGAAACACAGTAATGACAACAGATACTATCGTGGCACAAGCGACCGCTCCAGGGCGTGGTGGCGTAGGTATTATTCGCGTATCTGGCGACTTAGCGAGTAATGTTGCTATGGCCGTTTTAGGACATATCCCTAAAACCCGTTACGCAGACTACTGTGATTTTAAAGATGATAGCGGCGAAGTTATCGACCAAGGTATTGCGCTATTCTTTAAAGGTCCAAACTCCTTTACCGGTGAAGATGTACTAGAGCTTCAAGGCCATGGCGGCCAAATCGTTCTCGATATGCTGATTAAACGAGTGATGGAAGTTGACGGGCTGCGAATTGCCAAACCCGGTGAATTCAGCGAACAAGCCTTTATGAACGACAAGCTTGACCTCACTCAAGCCGAAGCCATTGCCGACTTAATTGATGCCACTAGCGAACAAGCCGCTAAAAGCGCTCTAAACTCACTTCAGGGTGAATTCTCTACTCAGGTACATGATCTAGTAGAAAAGGTCACCAACCTACGCCTATACGTCGAGGCTGCAATTGATTTCCCCGATGAAGAGGTAGACTTCCTATCAGATGGTAAAATTGCCGCATCTTTAAATGGTATTATTGGCAAGCTTGATGGTGTTCAAGCCAGCGCAAAACAAGGCTCTATCATACGTGAAGGTATGAAAGTAGTGATAGCTGGCCGACCTAATGCAGGTAAATCAAGCCTATTGAATGCACTTGCAGGAAAAGAGTCAGCGATTGTGACCGAAATTGCTGGCACCACACGCGATGTATTACGTGAACATATCCATTTAGATGGTATGCCACTGCATATTATCGACACTGCAGGCCTACGTGATACTGTCGATACCGTAGAAAAAATTGGTATTGAACGTGCGTGGGATGAGATAAAAACAGCCGATCGCGTTTTGTTTATGGTAGATGGCACCACAACCCCCGCAGTTGACCCGCACGAAATCTGGCCAGACTTTATCGATCGCCTACCAAGTAATTTAGGCGTAACTGTTGTGCGTAACAAAGCCGATCTTACCGGCGAAGATCTTGCGGTAACTCACGAGTCAGGCCACAGCGTTTACCGGATCTCAGCTAAAACAGGCCTAGGGGTTGACAATCTAAAGCAACACCTAAAATCATTGATGGGTTACCAAAGTAACCTTGAGGGTGGCTTTATCGCTCGTCGACGTCATTTAGAAGCACTCGACTTGGCAAGTAGCCATCTACTACTGGGTAAAGAGCAATTAGAGGTCTATCAAGCAGGTGAGCTACTCGCCGAAGAGCTACGCATGTGTCAAATGGCACTATCTGAGATAACGGGTAAATTTACCTCAGATGATCTGCTCGGCAAAATCTTTAGTTCATTCTGTATCGGTAAGTAAAACAGTTCGAATTAAGAATAATTCCACAAAATATAAAGCCACAGTAGCCTTAACTACTGTGGCTTTTTGTTTATCTAAATAGCGATCATGTTGCAGATAAGATCCATTATGATCAAAAGCAGAAAAACAATGATCGAGATCATCAAAGCTGAGATAAGTATCAACAGAGATATCAACAAGCTGTATTGATCTGTGGATAGATCTAAATCAACAGTTAGACATCTTTTTAAGTTAATGATTTAGATGGGTTTTATATAATTAAACCTAAGATCATAATATATTGATTTTTGGAATTATTTGATCTTCTTAGATAAGTTATACTCAGAAAAAGCAGCCTATGATCGCGCTAGGAATTGCACTCAATTTAAAAGTTATCACAGACAAAAATCAGCAAGTATGGCCGATTGATAAGATAGCTGATCTAAACTCCTATTTTGACACTCCGCCAATTTTAAAACGCGCAAAATCCCCTCTATAAAGCTAGGCTCAACTATACGCTTAACTTGTTGAGATCAGCATTGTCTTGTATTTACCTGACATACGTAAAATATGTCCTCCACAGGGATATATGGGAAATGTCTTTAAGGCGTATGGAATAGGAATACTTAAGACCATGGAGGTCGAATGTCATGAATACACGACTATAATGAGGTATGAGGTAGAACAGAGGAACAATTAATGACCTTGCCTCAGAAGCGATACACTACCGCAGAGCGGTCTCATCTTTTACTATTTGCGAATAGTTCCACGTGAAACCTTATGCAGCTTAAGTCTTTACTTATTTAAAGTAATATTAAAATCCAGATTCAAACCAAATGATTTTACTAACTAATTGATTAGCAACCAGAATCAACGATTTCAAAAACAGGCGGGGTAGTGGGACTTGTGGCCTCTGTATATTTTAGGTAGCAACTATCACCACTATACTTTTTTGATTGGGTCATAAAGCGAATGGAATTATCGCCGCCGTTATTATGAAAATACCAATCCCCGTACTCATCAGCATTGAAAACAGAATCAGTAAAAGTCGCCATAATTAATATACTCTAGGCTTTCTTGGAGTCAGCAGCAGGGTAACCGTAGGCTAAATGTATTTTTTGGCCATCGATGATAATGACATTTTCATCATCGGTAGCATCATCCTTATCTTCTGGCGGCTTATTCTGTAACCCCTGCAACACTGATTTAGAGTAAAGCACATTCATAACACCGTGCATTTCAGCTTTTAAACCTTTTAAAGATGAAATCCTGGCATCAGATTGAAGATCAATAAAACGAGGAGCAGCTGTCACAGCGAGTAAACCTAGAATAACAATAACCACTACTAACTCTATTAGTGTAAAGCCACTTTTCTGCATGAAGTTCATCGTTTTAATTAACAAGAAGAGAACAGTATTATATTGAATTAACAAACAATTTGAAATAAATACTGCTCACTCTTATTAAAGATCCCCTTTTCACAAGCACAGCGCATAATTGTGCCCTATAAAGCTAAATAAAACACAATATCGCTTATTACACCAACCTATAACTCCCCCCTATAACTCATGCGTAAACAAAGTCTGCCAAGCTAGTGAGCGCTTTTACAAGCTGTATCACTTTCATTCCAATACGATCACTGTAGAATCCGCGCCTTGTTTTGATTGCTTACTTTTATACAGCGCATTTATGATGATCGATTTGGCTTTACTACCACTATATTTAACAACCGTTGTCGCCCTCCTACTCATCCCAGGTCCAGACATGCTATTGATAGCGAGTTCTAGCCTTAGCTACGGTAAAAAAGTAGGGGTTTACGCGAGCTTTGGTAATGCAACATCAGGACTTGTCTTAACGTTATTGGCCGCTATGGGTGTGTCGGCAGTAATAGCGATGAATCCAATGGCACTCGAAGTGCTGCGAGTGCTAGGTGCAGCCTATCTATTAAAAATGGGGTGGGATTGTATGCGTAGCTCTGCTGCACAGGCACCTGAAATTGAGCAGCAGAACAATCTTGCCAAGCTCTTATATCGCCGTGCAGTCGTCAGTAATCTACTCAACCCTAAAGCATTAATATTTTTCGTTTTATTTTTGCCTCAATTCGTTTCAACTCAATTAACTGCCAGTTCAGGCGAACAAATGCTAGCACTTGGGTTACTGCTTAACGTGATGGGATTGGCCTTTAATCTACTACTGGTGGCCTTAGTTGGTAGCGTAGGCAAGCCATTACTCAAGAATGAGAAGTTCCGAACTTATCAAAATAAGTTTATGGGTGTGATCTTCTTTGTTTTAGCCATTTGGTTACTGGCTTCTCAAGTACAAAATATCAGTTGATATAAGCAAAATTGAGATCGAAAAAGCGGGTATATCCCGCTTTTTATGTACATGATGCATTCGGTCAACATTTGAAGCTATCTTCAGCTTTTTGGCAAAGAAAAAACGGCATATTTAGCGAAAAGCAGATATAAATTAAAACGTGCCTCCTGTTAGGATAATAATCCCAACCACCATTCCCATATACATAATAAAACCAAGGCTATTACCCACCCAAATTGTTGGATTTTTATGATATAAACCATATGTCGTCCACAACAATGCGATAAAGGCATAAAGCACCCAAGTAATAAGTGACAAACCTGCGGCATGCTCACTGTGAGAGAAAAAAAGCTTGTACAATTGCGGCAAAGTGGCAAGTGGGCTAATCAGTCCCATGGCTAACATTAAAGGCTCTAGTGCTTTGCCTACTCGTTCAATGATTGACATACTATCACCTCTTTATTGTTGTTATATCGCGCCAATATTTAATTCAAACAACACTTTTTATATTTTTTTCCACTGCCGCAAGGGCAAGGATCATTGCGGCCAGCTAAAGTATCTTTGATGAATGGTTGCTGAGGAGCAATATTCTCAAAGTAGCTTTCGTCAAATTCATTCGACGAATTCATAAGATCATCGAATACCGCCATTAAAGCTTCATCACTCATCTCTGATTCATTATTGAAACCAGCCCACTGACTCAGCGAGTCAATAATATCGAATTCACCACTTATCAGGCCACTTTCCCATTCAGAGTAGCCAATACTGTTGTTGTCCCAATCAATAATACATTGATTTTCAAGGACCCCTTCATCTATCACTTTACGTACGACTAACTCTACCATTTGGGTATGATATTGATTGAACTGATTAGAAATCAATAAATTAGTCAGCTCAAACAGGGCTATAGAATGTTCATAGGCAACAAGGTTATCGATAAAGTCAGGAATACTTTGATTAAGTGTCTCTTTATCGATTTGGCCACTATTAAGCTGTGAAAATAGTGCCCCTAAAGCAGCCATTTTAACTATTTCTCCAGCGCATTCAGAGTTAACCAGAAGGCAAAGTTGCTCAGGTTTCCCTTGAGCCAAGATATAATAAGCAGTAGAAAGCTCAGAACCAATAAAGTCACCCAGTAGTGCATCTAAAGGACTATTACAGTCGTCTTTATTGGTTAAATTGATCAGAGAATCAAAACAGCTAAATTGCTTACGATCGATAATAAGACAAATACCGAAGAACAACAGGTTAGCCTCTGGATCAGTCAATGCTTCTTTAGCAATAAATGCCTGCATTAACTCATCAATAACGGGCAGTAATTCTGGCCACTGCAGCCTAGCGGCTTGTATAGCGTCAACCGGGAGCTCTGTTAAGTCGCCACGACTTAGCGTCGTTACTATCTCATCTAACTTCATATTACATTCAAGGTTCATAAGTGATTTAGCATTCTAGAACACTCAAAAAGAAAGCTAAAGCCCCACTCAATACAGTGGTAACGATTATCTTGAATACAAGGTAACTATCGAACAGTCGTCGATACTGAGCGAAATATTGAATGTCGCGATGAAATATCAATAGATATAAGCAGAAATGGGTAATAAAAAAGCGGGGAGTTTCCCGCTTAGTTAGGTTATTTGCGCATTACCGATAATATGAAACTCATCAAGCATTAATAGCAACTTCAATTAGCTTCTATGACCATATTCAATAATGGTTTCACGATAAAGCTGCAGTAATGCCTCATCCTTTACGGCTACTCCGACTTGCTGGACAGGTTTTAGCTCCCAATCATCATGTGGATAGATGCGGCCATCAAATTTTTGAATGGTTAGCCCTTCTGCAGGTCCATCGGTCACAACGCGAATGGGTCCTTTTCTTAAGCTGAATAAAGAAGGCTCGATAACATAAGCAATAGCAGATGGGTCATGCACATGACAACCTTCTAAACCGACTTTTTCAGAGTAAAACTTAAGATAATAACGACTAATATCCCAAATAAACTGACCCACTTCAGCGGCGTCATCTCTAAGTTGATCAAGAAAGTCCTTAGTAAAGAAGCTCTCCTCTGTTACATCTAAACCGATAACAACGACTGGCCAAGGTGCGGTAAAGACGATATCAGCCGCATGCGGATCATCATGGATATTTGCTTCAGCATAAGGAGTAACATTGCCACGATGATTATTCTCACCGAAGGCGCCACCCATCACGACAACTTCTTTTACTAAGCCTGCGATCTCAGGCGCCGCATCGAGTGCTAACGCCAAGTTAGTTAATGGCCCAACCGCAACTAAGGTTATTTCACCAGGTTCCGCTTTAACGCTATCAATAATGTATTGGTAGGCAGGACGAGGATCGGCAGTCACCCCCAACTCTTTTGGGGCATGCACATCACCAAAGCCTGTTTCACCATGCACAACAACAGTTGGCCCAACCGGATCGCGCACGATGGGTTGACTTGCCCCTTGTGCTACATCAGCCTTAAAACCATACTTTCTTTTTAAAAACAGCGCATTATTAGTTCCATTCTCAATAGTGGCATTACCATAAACAGTGGTAATGGCCATAAGTTCAATAGCTGGGTGAGCTTCAGCAAACAAGATAGCCATTGCATCATCAATCCCCGGATCAGTATCGAGAATTATTTTATTTATCATTTTATTCAGATCCTAATAATTATAATTTTATTAACCTAGGTAGCCGATCAAGATACCTTTATCCGCTTTTAACAAACGTGATCTAAGCGCTAGAGCAACAACATAACAACAGCAACAGGCTATATTTTTGGATTCAATCATCATCACAGTTCTATTTTTACACCGAATAAACCTAATAATTGGCTTATCTTCAGCTTTAACTCGCGTTTCTAATGGCTGCTTTGGGCTTTATTGGACCAAAAAATTGCCATTTAACTGGCTAAATTCAGCGTAAATCACGTCAAGCTACAAGATTCAAAATTGAATTTAACTTATGATGCACGCAAATAATAAGCGCCAATAATCTATAATTTGCCCTTAATATTGCTCTTAATAAAACAAGGGTATTGGCAAACTTAGCGCTCTTTCGACAGTAACAATTAGGACAAATAATGGCAAAAGTAGACATTTTAGTCGGCACCACACTAGGCAGCGCTGAATATGTAGCGGATGAAATATCCGATCAATTAGGCGATTTAGGCCATGAAACTATCGTGCATTTAACACCAAATTTGAGCGATCTTAGCCAGGATTCACTCTGGTTAATTGTTTCTTCAACTCATGGAGCGGGTGATCTGCCCGACAATATAGTGCCATTTTTCGACGAGATCCAAGCCAAAAAGCCCGATCTTAGCGCAATAAAATTCGCCTTATGTGCCATCGGCGATTCTAGCTACGATACTTTTTGTCAGGGCCCAGAAAAATTAGTCGATCAGCTTAACCTATGCGGTGCACAAGTCTATGTGGATAAGATCCAGATCGATGTGCAATACGATCCAATCCCAGAAGATCCAGCATTATCATGGGTTAGCGGCTGGCAAGATCAACTTTAAGATCGACTTTCATCTCAGCTTTACGGGTTATCTTTTTAGTAACGCACAGATTAGATCCAACTTATCCACATATAACTCTTTTATTTAATAAATATGTGGATAAGCTATTATTTTGATCTGATCAACGTCTGTATTAATTCACACCCGATCTGCTCAATGATCCACCTTGTGGATAAGTAGGCGATCTATCCCCAAGCTTAAGCCAGTTAGATCGCGATCAGATCACAGGATCGTTTTGCTGTAAACTACTAAATCTAAAGAGGAATTAGAGTTATCCACCGAAAAGTGCGATCCTAATAGTAAACATAATAAGAGATCTATATAAAGATCTTAAGATCTATTAAGGCGATCCACCTTGATCAAAACAAGCAAAATAGATCGTTCACCTTAAGCGAAGCAAATGCTAAAATGATCCGCTCAGAAACAATTTATCCTTTTACAAATCGAAGGCTGTCGAATGCAATTTCATGAACGGTTTGATGTAATCGTTGTTGGTGGTGGTCATGCTGGTACAGAAGCGGCGTTAGCTTCTGCAAGAATGGGCTCCAAAACACTTTTACTGACCCATAACATAGATACTTTAGGACAGATGTCCTGTAACCCTGCTATCGGCGGCATAGGTAAAGGACACTTAGTCAAAGAAATTGATGCGTTAGGTGGAGCAATGGCCGTTGCTACCGATTTTGCAGGTATTCAATTTCGAACATTGAACTCGAGTAAAGGGCCAGCTGTTCGTGCAACTCGTGCACAAGCAGACAGAGCACTTTACCGACACAAGATCCAAGAAATTTTACAGCACCAACCAAACTTACGTATTTTCCAGCAAGCGGTAGACGATCTTGTAGTCGAAAATGGCAAAGTCATTGGTGCCGTCACTCAAATGGGTTTAGCCTTTGAAGCACCTGCAGTCGTTCTTACTGCTGGTACATTCCTAGGTGGTAAAATCCATATTGGTCTTGAAAATTACAGCGGCGGCCGAGCAGGTGATCCACCTGCAATTGCGTTAGCCAATAGGTTAAGAGAATTACCAATTCGTGTGGGACGTTTAAAAACGGGTACCCCGCCACGCATTGACGCTAACACCATAGATTTTTCTCTAATGACAGAGCAAAAAGGCGATGATCCATTGCCTGTGATGTCATTTATCGGCGATGTAAATGATCATCCTGAGCAGGTTTCTTGTCATATCACTCATACCAATGAGCGCACTCACGATATTATTCGTGGTGGTTTAGACAGAAGCCCAATGTACTCAGGGATTATCGAAGGTATTGGTCCACGCTATTGCCCTTCTATCGAAGATAAGATCAATCGCTTTGCAGACAAAACATCGCATCAGATCTTTATTGAACCAGAGGGATTAAATACCACCGAGATCTATCCAAACGGTATTTCTACCAGTTTGCCTTTTGACGTGCAGTTGAACTTAGTACGTTCAATCAAAGGTATGGAAAACGCACAGATCATGCGTCCTGGTTATGCGATTGAATATGATTATTTTGATCCTCGCGATCTTAAAAACTCATTAGAAACTAAAACCATTAGTGGTTTGTTCTTTGCGGGACAAATTAATGGTACTACCGGTTATGAAGAAGCTGGGGCACAAGGCTTGTTAGCGGGCATGAATGCATCGCTACAGGTTCAAGGTAAAGAATCTTGGGCGCCACGACGAGATCAAGCCTACCTAGGTGTTTTGGTAGACGACTTGTCGACATTAGGTACCAAAGAACCGTACCGTATGTTTACCAGTCGTGCTGAATACCGTTTGCTGCTTCGTGAAGATAATGCTGACTTACGATTAACCGAAAAAGGCCGTGAGCTAGGCTTGGTTGACGATAAGCGATGGGCATTGTTTAGTGAGAAAATGGAATCGATCGAAACTGAACTACAGCGTTTACGTGGTCAGTGGATCCATCCAAACTCACCGCTAGTTGAAGCGCTTAACCCGAATTTGAATACACCGATCACTCGTGAAGCAACGTTTGAAGATCTGCTGCGTCGTCCAGAAATGGATTATCCAAAGTTGATGTCTATCGATGGTTTTGGTCCAGGACTCGAAGATCAACGCGCTGCAGAGCAAGTGCAGATCCAGGTAAAGTATTCAGGTTATATCCAACGTCAGCAAGGTGAAATCGATAAAGCTATTCGTCATGAAACCACCCTGCTACCGCTAGATTTGGATTACCAAGAAGTACCGGGTTTGTCGAATGAGGTGATTGCTAAGATGAATGAGCACAAGCCTGAAACGATTGGCCAAGCTTCACGGATCTCTGGAATGACCCCTGCGGCAATCTCAATCCTATTGGTTCATCTGAAAAAACGTGGTCTATTACGTAAAAGCGCTTAATTCTCCACATATTCGGTCGTTTTGGATGATAAAGGGAAGCTTTGAGGCTTCCTTTCATCTTTTCTGCGATTCATAATACTGATTGATTTTTGATTCGCTTTATTTTGAGGACACAAACTGTGTTATCTGCCCAATTAAATGATTATATGGCCGAAGTTGGCCTGACTGCTACTGAGCAGCAAAAGAAGCAGCTTGTAGACTTTGTCGGCATGCTTAACAAGTGGAATAAGGCATTTAACCTGACATCTGTACGTGACCCAGAGCAGATGTTAATCCGTCATATCATGGATAGTTTAGTGGTATCGCCTCACCTTAAGGGATCGCGTTTTATTGACGTCGGCACAGGTCCTGGTTTACCAGGGATCCCGCTCGCGATCTTAAACCCAGATAAAGAATTTGTCTTACTCGATAGCTTGGGTAAGCGGATCCGTTTCCAAAAACAGGTACAGTTTGAGTTAGGTATCAATAATATCTCTTCAATAGAAAGCCGTGTTGAGGCTTACCAACCTGAAGAGCTATTTGATGGCGTATTAAGCCGTGCGTTCGCTTCAATCCAAGATATGCTGCACTGGTGCCACCATTTACCCAAAGTGGATGGTTGTTTCTATGCGCTTAAGGGGCAATTGAGTGAAGAAGAAATGTCACAATTGCCAGCTGGGTTTGTGGTAACCGATGTCTTTGAACTTAAAGTGCCAAAACTGGATGAACAGCGTCATTTATTGCGTGTCATCAAGCAAGGCTGATTAATTTTTAATGCGGTTGTCACCTTTTGATGACCGTTAGCTTATTTTATCTAAGTCGCTATAGAAATGGACTAGGTGAAGCCAGTAGTTGCAGATAATGCGAACAGAAGAGTTGCAATCTTTCGGCGCTTCAAGCAATTTGTTACTAATAACCATTAGATTAGTGCGCTAATTTCCAGGGTTAAACAACACACTGGAATCTAATAAAAGTGACTTACAGGGTGATATTGTGGGTAAAGTGATTGCCGTGGCCAACCAGAAAGGTGGCGTCGGAAAAACAACAACTTGTGTAAATTTAGCGGCCTCTCTTGCGGCGACTAAACGTCGTGTTTTGTTGATCGATCTCGATCCTCAAGGTAATGCGACCATGGGGAGTGGCATCGATAAATATACTGTCGAAAACACCGCTTATGAGTTATTGGTTGAAGAAAAACCCTTTGCAGATGTTGTTTGCCGAGATACTAACGGTAAATATGATCTCATTGCTGGTAATGGTGACGTTACTGCTGCGGAAATTAAGCTCATGGAGTTCTATGCCCGTGAGGTTCGTTTACGTAATGCTCTTGCCCCTATCAAAGATGATTATGACTTCATTTTTATTGACTGCCCGCCTTCACTAAACATGTTAACGGTTAATGCCATGTCAGCAGCCGATTCTGTTTTAGTCCCTATGCAATGCGAATATTACGCGCTGGAAGGCCTTACGGCACTAATGGATACCATTAGTAAACTTGGTGCTATGGTTAACTCGGGTCTGCATATAGAAGGGATCTTGCGTACTATGTACGATCCCCGTAACCGACTTTCTAATGATGTTTCCGATCAGCTAAAACAGCACTTCGGTGACAAAGTTTATCGTACAGTGATCCCAAGGAATGTTCGTTTGGCTGAGGCACCAAGTTTTGGCGCTCCAGCGATGTATTATGATAAATCGAGCGCAGGGGCTAAAGCTTACCTAGCTCTCGCTGGCGAAATTATTCGTCGAGCAGAGCAACTCACCCAGGCTGAGCAAGTTTAAGGATAAAAAATGACACTGAAAAAAAGAGGCTTGGGTAAAGGCCTTGATGCATTACTAAGCACAAGCCAAGCAGCAAGTAAGCGCGCAGAACCTATTACTGCGACTGAAGTTGAACAAAATATTAAAAACGACGATTTAATTACGTTAGATATTGATAGGTTACAACCTGGTAAGTATCAACCGCGTAAAGATATGTCATCAGAGGCATTAGAAGAGCTTGCAGAGTCTATTCGGGCTCAAGGTATTATTCAGCCAATCGTTGTGCGTAAAATCTCGCCTGAAAGCTATGAAATTATTGCCGGTGAGCGTCGCTGGCGTGCATCTCAGCTTGCAGGACTGACGAAAATTCCTTGTATTGTAAAGCAGGTGGCTGATGAGGCTGCTGTTGCTATTGCTTTGATTGAGAACATTCAGCGTGAAGACCTAAATGCGATGGAAGAAGCCATTGCATTAAATCGCCTCATTGAAGAGTTTGATCTGACCCACCAACAAATTGCCGATGCAGTTGGTAAGTCTCGTGCAACGGTATCGAACCTATTGCGTCTTAATGGTTTAAACGAGCCTGTAAAGCGTATGCTTGAGTACGGCGATATCGATATGGGCCACGGTCGTGCATTGCTTGCCATCGGTGGTGATGAGCAAACAAATCTAGCTCGATTAGTCGTCGCGAAAGAATTAACCGTTCGTGAAACTGAACGATTAGTGAATAAAACCTTAAATCAAACTGAAATCGCTGAAAAACCAGCTAAAGATCACGATGTAGTCCGTTTAGAGACCCAACTAATTGAAAGGTTAGGCGCTAAGGTCACTCTTACCCATAACAAGAAAGGGAAAGGTAAAATGGTAATTAACTATCAAGATCTGGCTGAATTAGAGGGTATTATCAGCAAAATCCGCTAAAAAAACGAAGTTAACACGATATTATGTAATTTTGTGACATTCGTTAATCTTACACTTTTAGACTTTTGGCGTAGATCACGCTAAAAGTCTCCTTTTTCTACTACTTAAACTTGCTTTGAATGTCTGAAACGGTATACTTTCGCAAGCTTTTTGTACCTCGGGTTTATACGGATATTTGTAATCCGGTCATCGAAACAAGAAGTTATAATGCGGAGAAGGTAAATTGAGCAAGGTTTTAGCGCGTCGTGGCCGGTGGTCAGCCTATAAAATAGTTTTGCTACAGGCAGCGATGGCTGGGTGTGTTTCAGTTTTCTTTTTTGCTATGTGGGGGGGGCCGTATGGCGCATCTGCTTTGGCAGGTGGTGCTATTGCAGTACTCCCTAATTTTGTGTTCGCAACCCTAGCTTTCTCCCATGCGGGAGCACAAGCATCAGGAAAGGTCGTACGGTCTTTTTTCCTGGGGGAAGCGGTAAAGTTGCTGTTAACCATTGTGTTATTTTCGCTTGCATTTGGCTTGATGAAATCGTCATTTATGCCGTTATTCGTCAGTTATTTATTAGTGTTAGTCGTACCTTGGACAGCCCCTTTATACTTCAAACAAAATTAAGTGAGATTAATCATGGCGACAACTGGGGATGATACGTTAACTATAACGGCTTCCGACTATATCCAGCATCACCTGACTAATGCGAAAATGTGTTCTACGGATAGTGGAATTGCTTTTAACCATGCATGTCAAGATGCGGGATTTTGGACTTGGCACATTGACTCACTTTTGTTTTCAGTAGGTCTAGGGGTTCTATTTTTGTGGGTTTTCTACAAAGTAGGACAAAAGGCAACAATTGGTGTTCCAGGCAAGCTTCAATGTTTTGTTGAAATGTGCGTGGAAGGTGTTGATAAAATCGTTAAAGACTCATTTCATGGGCGGAACGCGGTTATTGCACCATTAGGTCTTACTATTTTCGTCTGGGTTTTCCTGATGAACTTAATGGACTTGATCCCTGTTGACTTTGTACCTGAGGCCGCAAACAGATTATTAGGCGTTCCTTACCTAAAGATTGTACCTACAACTGACTTGAACGTAACTTTGGGCTTAGCTTTAAGTGTGTTCGCGTTAATTGTTTTTTACAGTATCAAGGTTAAAGGGTTTGGTGGGTTCACTAAAGAACTGACTATGCAGCCTTTCAATCACTGGGCTCTGATTCCAATTAACTTTGTTTTGGAAACAGTTACCCTGATTGCGAAGCCGATTTCATTATCGCTTCGTCTGTTTGGTAACCTGTATGCAGGTGAGTTGATCTTTATTCTGATAGCGCTGATGCCTTGGTGGGCACAGTTTGCATTATCAGTGCCTTGGGCCATTTTCCATATTTTGGTAATTGTGCTGCAGGCGTTTATCTTCATGATGCTTACGATTGTATATCTAAGCATGGCACATGAAGACCATTAATTTATTAAAATTAAATACTTATCGGAGATAAAATGGAAACTGTAATTAGCTTTACAGCAATAGCTGTTGCAATTATGATCGGCTTAGCAGCGCTAGGTACTGGTATTGGCTTTGCTATTCTAGGTGGTAAATTCCTAGAAGCTTCTGCTCGTCAGCCAGAACTTGCCCCTGCACTTCAAACTAAAATGTTCATTGTAGCTGGTCTACTTGATGCGATCTCAATGATTGCAGTTGGTGTTGCATTATTCTTCGTATTCGCTAACCCGTTTGTGGGTCAATTAAGTGCAGTTTTAGCTGGCTAATCGTCCCCCTTAGTAAGGAGTTGTCGTTATGAGTATTAACGCTACCCTGCTAGGCCAAGCGATTTCTTTTCTACTCTTTGTGTGGTTTTGCATGAAGTTTGTATGGCCGCCATTGATGAACGCTATCGAAGAACGCCAGAAGAAAATTGCTGATGGTCTAGCTGATGCAGGACGTGCTGCAAAAGATTTAGAGTTGGCTCAGGTTAAAGCAACAGAGCAGCTAAAAGACGCAAAAGCAACAGCAAACGAAATCATTGAGCAAGCTAATAAGCGCAAAGCTCAAATCGTTGATGAAGCAAAAGTTGAAGCTGATACTGAGCGAGCGAAAATTATTGCTCAGGGACACGCTGAAATTGAAAACGAACGTAATCGCGTAAAAGAAGACTTGCGTAAGCAAGTAGCTGTACTAGCAATTGCTGGCGCAGAAAAAATTCTTGAACGTTCGATTGATGAAGCCGCACACAGTGACATAGTTAATAAACTTGTTGCTGAACTTTAAATAAGGAGCTTGAGTTATGGCTGAAATAACCACCATCGCTCGTCCTTACGCAAAGGCAGCTTTTGAATTAGCTCTTGAACACAAAGCAGTAGAGAGTTGGGCTGAAATGCTAAGCTTTGCCGCATTAGTGAGTGAAAACGAAACTATGCAGCCTTTACTGTCTGGCTCTATTGCCAGCGGTAAGCTTGCCGAACTCTTTATTGGAGTTTGTGGTGAGCAAATCAACGAGCAAGTTCAGAACCTGTTAAAGGTAATGGCTGAAAACGGTCGTTTAGTTGTGCTACCAGCTGTTGCTCAACAATATGTTGAGATGCAACGTGAGTACGCGAAAGAAGTTGAAGCAGAAATTGTTTCAGCTACTGAGCTAACCTCAGAGCAACTACAAGCGCTGAGCGCTTCTTTAGAGAAGCGTCTAGCACGCAAAGTTAAGCTAAATTGCAGCATAGATACCAGCCTTATTGCTGGTGTAATTATCACGGCAGGAGACTTAGTCATTGATGGCTCGGTCCGCGGAAAAATTTCGCGTCTGTCTGATGCACTGCAATCGTAATTGGGAGTTTGAGCATGCAACTGAATTCCACTGAAATCAGCGATCTGATTAAACAGCGGATCGAGCAGTTCGAAGTCGTTAGTGAAGCTCGCAACGAAGGTACTATCGTTGCAGTAAGTGACGGCATCATCCGCATCCACGGCCTAGCCGATGTTATGCAGGGTGAAATGATCGAGCTGCCTGGTAACCGTTTTGCAATCGCGTTGAACTTAGAACGTGATTCTGTCGGTGCCGTAGTAATGGGCCCTTATGCCACGTTGGCAGAAGGCGACAAAGTTAAAACAACAGGCCGTATTTTGGAAGTACCTGTTGGCCGTGGTCTATTAGGTCGCGTAGTCAACACTCTAGGTGAACCAATTGACGGTAAAGGACCTATCGATAGCGATGGTTTCTCTCCTGTTGAAGTAATTGCACCTGGTGTAATTGAGCGTAAATCAGTTGATCAGCCAGTGCAAACTGGTTACAAAGCCGTTGACTCTATGATCCCAATCGGTCGTGGACAACGTGAATTGATCATTGGTGACCGTCAGATCGGTAAAACCGCTCTTGCGATCGACGCGATTATCAACCAAAAAGATTCTGGCATTAAGTGTGTATACGTAGCGGTAGGCCAAAAGGCTTCTACAATCGCTAACGTGGTACGCAAGCTAGAAGAGCACGGCGCTTTGGCGAACACCATTGTTGTTGTTGCTACAGCTTCTGAAGCTGCTGCACTGCAATATTTGGCTCCATACTCTGGTTGTACAATGGGTGAATACTTCCGCGACCGCGGTGAAGACTCACTAATCGTATATGATGATTTGTCTAAGCAAGCAGTTGCTTACCGTCAAATTTCATTGCTTCTTAAGCGTCCTCCAGGACGTGAAGCATACCCAGGTGATGTATTCTATCTTCACTCTCGTCTGTTGGAACGTGCTTCACGTGTTAACGCCGAGTATGTTGAGAAGTTCACTAAAGGTGAAGTTAAAGGCCAAACTGGTTCTTTGACTGCTCTACCAATTATTGAAACTCAAGCGGGTGACGTTTCTGCATTCGTACCGACTAACGTAATTTCGATTACCGATGGTCAGATCTTCCTTGAAACAGACCTATTTAACTCTGGCCTACGTCCAGCGGTTAACCCAGGTATCTCAGTTTCTCGTGTTGGTGGTGCGGCGCAGACTAAGATCATCAAGAAACTGTCTGGTGGTATTCGTACCGCTCTTGCACAGTATCGAGAGCTTGCAGCGTTCTCACAGTTTGCATCTGACTTAGATGATGCAACTCGTGCTCAGCTTGAGCATGGTGAGCGTGTTACCGAACTTATGAAGCAAAAGCAATATGCTCCAATGAGTATCGCTGATCAGTCTGTGTCTATTTTCGCAGCTGAAAAAGGTTACTTGAAGAGCGTTGAGCTGAACAAAGTTGGTAACTTCGAAGCGTCTCTGCTCTCTTTCATGAACAGTGAACATGCTGACCTAATGAAGACCATCAACGATACTGGCGATTATAACGCTGATATCGAAGGTGAGCTGAAGGCTAGCTTGGACAAGTTCGTAGAAACCCAAACCTGGTAAAATTTAGAGGTGCCTCTGGCACCTCAGGTCCAGAATTGGAGAGTAAAGATGGCCAACGCTAAAGAGATTAAAACCAAGATCGCGAGTGTTCAAAACACTCAGAAGATCACGTCTGCAATGGAAATGGTTGCCGCGAGCAAAATGCGTAGAGCACAAGATCGCATGGCTGCTAGTCGTCCATATGCAGAAAATATGCGTAAGGTGATCGGTCACGTGGCGCAAGGTTCTCTCGAATATAAGCATCCTTATTTGGAAGTGCGAGAAGCTAAGCGTGTTGGTTACATTGTTGTGTCAACCGACCGTGGTCTTTGTGGTGGTCTGAACGTCAACCTTTTCAAGAAGGTTGTCGCAGACGTGAAGAAGCAGCGTGAAGCTGGTGCAGAAGTTGAATTCTGTACAATTGGTGCACGTAGTGCGCAATTCTTCAATAGCTTTGGCGGATCTGTTTCTGCTTCTGCTTCAGGTTTAGGCGATGCTCCAAAGCTAGCTGACCTGATCGGAACAGTACGTGTGATGCTAGAAGCATACAACGAAGGCAAGCTGGACCGTTTGTACGTAGTATTCAACAAGTTTGTAAATACTATGACGCAAACGCCGGTGATCGAGCAGCTGCTACCTTTGCCTAAGTCAGAAGAAGATGAGTTTACTCATCAGTGGGATTATATCTACGAGCCGGATCCAAAGTTATTGTTAGATACTTTGCTAGTTCGTTTTGTTGAATCTCAAGTTTATCAAGGCGTTGTTGAAAATATTGCATCTGAGCAAGCGGCCCGTATGGTTGCTATGAAGGCTGCAACTGACAATGCTGGTGAACTTATCGGTGACTTGCAGTTAGTCTATAACAAGGCCCGTCAGGCTGCGATTACGCAGGAATTGTCGGAAATTGTTTCTGGTGCTGCTGCTGTTTAGGCTAGGTAACGAATACAAGTTTTAGAGGATTAATCATGAGCACAGGTACTGTTGTCCAAGTAATTGGCGCGGTTGTGGACGTTGAGTTTCCACATGATGCCGTACCTCAGATATATGACGCTCTAGAGATCAAAAGTGAAGGCTTGGTGCTGGAAGTTCAGCAGCAACTAGGTGGTGGTGTAGTTCGTACCATCGCTATGGGTTCTTCAGATGGTCTGCGTCGTGGTCTTGAGGTGACAAACACAGATTCACCTATTTCAGTTCCGGTTGGGTCTGCGACTCTAGGCCGTATCATGAACGTATTGGGCGAGCCTATTGATGAAGCGGGCCCTATCGGTGAAGAAGATCGTTATGTGATCCACCGTGAAGCACCTTCATATGAAGATCAATCAAGCACTACTGAGCTTTTAGAGACGGGTATCAAGGTTATCGACCTTGTATGTCCATTCGCTAAAGGTGGTAAAGTAGGTCTGTTTGGTGGTGCTGGTGTTGGTAAGACCGTCAACATGATGGAACTTATTAACAACATCGCTAAAGCACACTCTGGTTTATCAGTATTTGCCGGTGTAGGTGAGCGTACTCGTGAGGGTAACGATTTCTACTACGAGATGGAAGATTCTGGCGTTCTAGATAAAGTGGCCATGGTATATGGTCAGATGAACGAGCCTCCAGGAAACCGTCTACGTGTGGCACTGACTGGTCTAACAATGGCTGAGAAGTTCCGTGACGAAGGTAAAGATGTTCTTTTCTTCGTTGATAACATCTATCGCTACACCTTGGCAGGTACTGAAGTATCTGCACTGCTAGGCCGTATGCCATCAGCAGTAGGTTACCAGCCAACATTGGCTGAAGAGATGGGTGTACTTCAGGAGCGTATTACATCGACTAAGACAGGGTCTATTACCTCTGTTCAAGCCGTTTACGTACCTGCGGATGACTTAACGGATCCATCACCAGCAACAACCTTCGCTCACTTAGATGCGACTGTTGTATTGTCACGTAACATTGCTTCACTGGGTATTTACCCAGCGGTTGACCCATTGGATTCGACTTCACGTCAGCTAGATCCACAGGTTGTTGGCCAAGAGCATTATGATGTTGCTAACGGTGTTCAAACCGTACTTCAGCGCTATAAAGAGCTGAAAGATATCATTGCGATCCTAGGTATGGATGAATTATCTGATGAAGATAAGACAACTGTATTCCGTGCTCGTAAGATTGAAAAATATCTTTCACAGCCTTTCTTCGTAGCAGAAGTATTCACCGGTTCTCCAGGTAAGTACGTTTCTCTTAAAGACACAATCCGTGGCTTCAAGGGCATTCTAGAGGGTGAGTTCGATCACCTTCCAGAGCAAGCGTTCTACATGGTTGGTTCAATCGACGAAGCTGTTGAGAAAGCTAACAAAAAATAACTAAGTCTTTGACTTAGTTTAAGGAGAACGGATGGCAGCCATGACAGTACAGCTTGATATGGTAAGCGCAGAGAGTCATATCTTTTCTGGTCGAGTAGCTCAGCTACAAGTATCAGGAACAGAAGGTGAACTAGGTATTATGCCTGGTCACGCAGCTCTGTTGACAAGTATCAAACCTGGCATGGCGCGCATCGTCAAACAAGATGGAAGCGAAGAGGTGTTTTACCTTTCAGGTGGTATCCTGGAAGTACAACCTTCTTCAATTTCAGTATTGGCTGACGTCGTTATGCGTGCCGATGAGATTGATGAGCAGGCAGCTATAGAAGCCAAGCATCGTGCAGAAGCTCATATGGCTGATGCTGGTGCTGACTTTAACTATGCTGCGGCAGCAGTTGAGTTAGCTCAAGCTATTGCCCAGTTGCGTGTTGTCGAGACCATCAAGAAGAACATTGCCAGATAAGGTTATTGTTTGAAGAAAAAAGGCGCCTTAAGGCGCCTTTTTTGTGTCTGGAATACTTATGCCAAAACCCATGGATGGTTAGTTTTGGTATTTGTGTCTAAAAGAAGGTTAAAAGCAGGCCCTAGGAAAAGCGAAGAAAGGTCCTAGGTGCTAGGAAAGACAAAGACGAACGGCCTGCGGCCTAGGGAACGTGACTGCGTCACTTACGGAAAATATGGGAAAAGAGGGTTCTAGATGATAGGAAAAGCAAACGCTTCGCTGACGGATAACGGAACGTTCGCAAGCTCACTCACGGAAAAGATAAAAGCTAAGTTTAGCGAGGGTGTAACAGATTCTGTGTAACTGCAGTTTTAGTTAATATGTTTCACAAGTCTGTCTTCAAACTCAATAATAAA
>NZ_JBRILT010000055.1:0-30587 GCF_052977065.1 Shewanella sp. 125m-1 | reverse complement strand
AACCTAGAACCTAGAACCTAGAACCTAGAACCTAGAACCTAGAACCTAGAACCTAGAACCTAGAACCTAGAACCTAGCACTCGTTAATACTCGAGCTAGATTTTAAAATCATGTATGGAAACAGAAATGGATTATTTATCAGTTAACCAGCAAGGTTGGGATAGGCGTGTACAGACCCACGTTACTTCAGCGTTTTATGATGTCGCAGGTTTTCTTGCGGGTAAGAGTTCACTGCAAGAGATAGAGCTGGCTAACTTAGAGGTTAAAGGTAAAAATCTACTGCATCTGCAATGTCACTTTGGCCTCGATACCTTGTCGTGGGCACGTATGGGCGCCAATGTTACCGGTGTCGATCTATCGCCCGCCGCGATTACTCAGGCGCAGTCACTTGCTGAGCAGACTAAGCTAAATGCGCAGTTTATTTGTAGTGATGTGTATAGCGTGACAGAAAGCATAAGCCAACAGTTTGATCTGGTTTTTACATCATATGGTGCAATTGTTTGGTTACCGGATCTCGATAAGTGGGCGCAAATAATAGCGAGCAAGTTGGTGGCTGGTGGCCAGTTTTATATGGTGGAGTTCCACCCAGCGCAGGCAGTGTTTGAGGGCTATAGCTATTTTCATCAAGATGCGCCCGATATAGAAGATGAAGTGACCTATACCGAGAACGCTAATGACGATACCCATACCTTTATGAGTTGGTCGCACTCGTTGTCTGATGTGATTAACGCGCTGATCAAAGCAGGGCTAGAAATTAACTCGTTAGATGAATTCCCCTTTAGCCCCTATAACTGTTTCGAGGGCTTAACTGAAGAATTGGTCGAAGTGGAACTGCCGCAAGGTTCTGAGCAGCGACAGCGCTATTTTGTTGAGCAAAAAGGGCAGCGTTTGCCGTTAACCTATGCTATATCTGCGACTAAAAAGCGCTAAAAATGGCGGGAAATACCTTATCGGTAAAGGTGTTGGGCACGCTTTTTGAAGTAAAAACAGCGCCAAGAGGCGCTGTTTTCGTATGTTTGAATACTAGAGCGGCAGAATTAGTGGCCTCTTAGCACTGGGTACTTAAGGTATTGATTATCAAAGTATGGGCTTCGCTCATAGAACCAGCGTAACCTTGCCTTGGGGTTTGCGGCAAACTCAGGGTCGTTAAGTGACTTATCAAACTCAGCCAGCAGAGCGGGATCATCCTTTAGCATCTGCGCGGCGAGTGGTTCTACGGCATAGTTTTCAATATATTCGGTACGAGTAAATATCGGATTGAAAAATCCCCACTGGAACAGGGAGTCGGGCGATTGTGGCTCAAGTAGCAATATGGCGAGATCGCCTAAAGGCTGCTTTGTATCGATGCGAACGGTACCAGCAGGTAGCTGGGCGTCTATAGCCTGGCTAGAGACTGTCGCCTTTACACGTTGACGCCCCTCATAATCATTATTGGCAAAGCTTGGCTCGGAAAATTGATATTGTTGTAGCGTGAGTTCTGTTGGTTTGCTTAGTGTCGTCATGCGAATACCGTGAACACTTAAACGCTCGATAACCTCTTGCCACTGTGGTGGAATGTAATAGGCATCAGGACGGTTAACCTTGATATCGGCTTTCGTGCCGCCAATGACAGGCAGGTTGGCATATAGTTTAGGCTCACCGTTCCAGCGCACGATATCGTTACCACTAATAGCGCTTTGCTCTAGCGTGTAGCCAATACCTTTAAAGTCCCAGCCCTGTGCTTGCTGCTCTTGTTGCCAAGTTAAGGTGACTCTAGGTGAATAGCGATATTTGTCCTGCTTAATCGCCGATTTGAGCTTGGTGCTATCGTTGGCAATGGCTTTAAGGCTGGATTCGAGCATCACATAGGTGCCGAGTACCCGTTGTTTAAACGGTTTTAAGCTGTGATTTTCTATTAAAATAGTCGGCAGATGACGCGCATCACCATAACCGTTAGAAAAGCGTGGGCTAGCGTTCCACAATGACATGCCTTTGGTGATGTCTGCATTATCTATCGCAAATACTAATGGTCCAGGCACATGTCCTTGCTCGGTCAGTGATGACTCTATGGCGGGGCGGTAGCTGTTTTCTAGCCAGTTGTAGATCGCAGGGCTCTGTCCTTGGGCTAGGTTGTAGCCAAAAGTGACATCGTATTGATAGTCGATGCCGTCGGTAACATGCACGTCGATATACAAGTCTGGCTGCCAAATATTGATCGCCCGTAGCATATGCTGCATCTCTGGGGTGTCGGCTTTGGCGTAATCTCGATTTAGGTTTAAGTTTTGCGCTGTAGTGCGCCAGCCCATATTAACCGGACCTCTTTGATTCACCCGGTTGTATTCGCTTGAGCGTTCGTGACCATCGACACTGAAAATAGGCACAAAGAGTAAGTTGGCCTTATTGAGTAGCTCAGCTTTACCGTTAAACACGATATCGCGTAGCAACATCATGCCTGCATCTTTACCGTCAATTTCGCCAGAGTGGATCCCTGCCTGCACCAGTAAAGTAGGCTTGTTGTTGCTTGATAAGCTTGCTGCATCATCGAAACCCTCTTTTGAGGCGACAATCATCCAGATCTCACGCCCCTGCGGACTCTGTCCAATGCTGACTTTTTTCAGCATATCGCTTTGGCTAATGAGTTTGTCTAACCAGGCAAAGGTTTCGTCATAGCTAGGGCTGGTTTTAAGACCATTCTGTTCAAAGGGTGTCGCCCAATCAGCATCTGCCACCACGAGTAAAGACTCGCTATCGCCATGCCAAGGCATGATGGGTGGCAATATCCCATCGTTGATATAGGTGGTGGCTAATTGAGGAGATGCAGCATGGTCGTGGCTGCTGGCTTGGTTAGCCGCAAGGCTGAAGTTACTCGTGCTGACAGCCAATAAGGCGATGGCCGATAAGGGGGTTAAGCGCATGGTCGGGTACCCAATCTTAAGATCTGTTTTGAATTATTATTAGGCGGTTATATTTCCTTAAACGAGTGATAAGTGCAACAGCGCAACTGTTTCTAAATATGAGTTTCAATTGCTTTCAACTTTCGAATGGGTGCAGATATAGATAGGCCTTAGGTTTGAGTGAGGAGCCTAAGGCCTATATATTTATGCGTCGCAGCTAATTTCAAACCATCCGTGATTCAAGTTGCATGGGGAGCGTCGGCCTAGCTGATGGCGACTTCAGTTTCATCTTCAAAAATGGCCTCAATTGGCATTGCAAATAACCGCGCCACCTTAAAAGCTAACGGCAAACTCGGATCATACTTGCCTTTTTCAATGGCATTAACGGTTTGGCGCGAGACTTCGAGTTTTTCTGCCAAGTCGGCTTGGGTCCAGTCGCGCTCAGCTCGGAGCACTTTTAGACGATTCTTCATCGGTAACTGATCCTTCCTTTAATAATGCCGACCATGTAAGTCACAGCGATTAACGCAATCAGGTAGGCGGCATTGAGTGGCGGCACAATACCGCTATTTGCCAATATTGAATAGCTGGAAAAACTAATAATGGCGACGCCAACCGACAACGCTAAGGCATCGAGCTGCACCTTGCGCTCCATCTCATCGAGCTGTACGAGAAAATGTCGATAAGATACCAACATGGCAATACCGATAAGTGTGTGTATGGAAAATGCTAAGGTGATTAACAAGCCGCTGTTGAGTAATTCATGCTCACTTAAAAAGATGCTTATCATTAATGTGATCGCCCAAAAGAGCGCTAGTAGATTCACTCTATTGGCATTTTTAAGATCGCGCTTAGGTAAACCCTTGGCGCATATCGCTTCGATGATTTTCATGATTACAGTTCCTTGTGTATTGGCTTTAATATTATTGATGTAAAGCTTGCTTGACTTAAACAGTAGCGGTTTGAAAATCACAAGTCAAGCTTGCTTTACTTTAAGTTTGCTTGGCTTTACACCTTTATTTAGAACGAGTACTGAGGGCACTTGAGGTTGCTATCTAATTTATAAGTGGTTTTAGGAGGTTTTAGACAAAAAAATCCCAGCATAGGCTGGGATCCTTATTAGCGTAAAATACTAAGTTTGACAGTACTTCGCTTATTGTGGCGCTCAAAATTAGGCGCTGGGCTTAAAGCTTATTAAGCGTTAGGGCCGGCATTTTTGATTGAATCCGGTACCTGATACTTCTCGAAGTTAGCCTTAAAGCTGTCAGCAAGGTGCTGAGCAAATTCGGCATACTTAGCTTTATCATCCCACGTGTTGACAGGGTTGAGTAACTTGCTGTCTACGCCAGGGATGGCTACGGGTACATGTAGGTTTAGTTTCTCTAAGTACTCAGTTTCAACGTCTTTTAGCTCACCTGATACGATGGCATCGACAATAGCGCGAGTTGTTGGAATGTCAAAACGCTTACCAATACCGTGTGGACCGCCAGTCCAGCCTGTGTTAACCAGGTAAACTTGACTACCGAAAGACTCGATACGCTTCATCAGTAGCTCAGCATAAACACCTGCTGGGCGTGGGAAGAATGGCGCACCAAAACAGGTTGAGAAAGTCGACTGAATAGCGGCTGTTGAGCCCATCTCAGTAGAACCTACTTTAGCGGTATAACCCGACAAGAAGTGGTAAGCGGCTTGCTCCTTGGTCAGCTTAGATACTGGTGGCAGAACACCTGAAACGTCACAGGTTAAGAACACTACCGCATGTGGCTCTGCGCCGCAGTTATCGAGCTTACGCTGTGCGATATGCTCCAGCGGGTATGCTGCACGGGTGTTTTCTGTCAGTGTTGAATTGGTGTAATCCGGTACACGATTTTCATCGGTGACGACGTTCTCAAGCACGGTACCGAAACGAATCGCATCCCAGATCACTGGCTCGTTCTTCTGGCTCAGATCGATACATTTTGCGTAGCAACCGCCTTCGATATTGAAAACACCGCCGGGTGCCCAACCGTGCTCATCATCACCGATAAGGAAACGCTTAGGATCGGCTGAAAGGGTCGTTTTACCTGTGCCCGATAGACCGAAAAACAGCGTGGTATCGCCATCGCTGCCAACGTTAGCCGAGCAATGCATTGGCAATACGCCCTTAGCGGGTAGCAAGAAGTTCTGTACTGAGAACATCGATTTTTTCATTTCACCAGCATACTTAAGGCCTGCTAACAGGACTTTACGCTCGGCAAAGTTAATAATGACAGTCGCGTCAGAGTGAGTGCCATCGCGCTCAGGAACACACTCAAAACCTGGTGCATTCATGATCTGCCATACTGGCTTGTCGGCCACATTAAATTCTTCAGGTACGATGAATAAGTTGCGAGCAAACAGCTGGTGCCATGCGTATTGAGTGGTGACTTTTACGGGTTGATAGTGCTCTTTGCTTGCGCCGACCTCTAAGTTTGATACAAAGGTATCTTTATCACTCAGGTAAGCTTCTACGCGGTTCCAAAGTGCGGTAAATGCATCGGCTTCGAAAGGTTTGTTTACTGCTCCCCATTCGATATCAGCTTCAGAGCCTGGCTCTTTAACGATAAAGCGGTCATTAGGAGAACGGCCTGAGCGCTCACCCGTCTTTGCAACTAAAGCACCATTAGCGGTCAATTCGCCTTCCCCACGCGCTAACGCAAGTTCGACTAATTGGCCTGTTGAAAGGTTAAGGTACTCGCGGTTTGATCCATCCGGCATAGGTAAGGTCTCCATCTTTAAGGTTATAATTGTGTGCTGATCTATAGCGCCAGCTTTTATTTGTGAGGATTGTAACGTATGCAGATATGAATGTGTGCTATAGATCAAAAAAAATGACAAAAAGTGATTTTGGAGTGTTTTTTGTTGACATTTTTATAGGCTAGTTAAAATGAATTAGACTTAATTTTGAATATAAAAAAGGTGCTCTTAGAGCACCTTTAATTGGTTGTTTAAACGCGTAAGCTCAACGGTATTTATTGAGTGATATTGCTACTTTGAGCGTCGGCAAAGATGGCTTCAACATCAATAGAGTCAAAGATATATTTGCTATTACAGTATTCACAGCCCATTTCAATTTGACCTTCTTCAGCAAGAATAGAGTCGACCTCTTCTTTTGCTACTGTGCGAATGGCTTTTGCACTGCGCTCTTTTGAACAGGTACATTTGAATGTCACAGCGACAGGTTCAAATAAACGGACTTCTTCTTCGTGATATAAGCGATGCAATATCTCTTCCGCTTCAAGCGTAAACATCTCTTCTTGTTTAACGGTTTCAGTCAGTATTGATAAGTGCTCAAATTCTTCGTTGTGATTGCCATCAGTTGGCAATACTTGCAGGAATATACCCGCAGCTTGCTTAGTGTCGGCAAATAGCTTGATTTTGGTTGGTAGCTGCTCAGATTGTTCGAAATAACCTTCTAAACATTGCGCTAGGGTTTCTTTATCTAGCGCGACAACACCTTGATAACGCTCACCGTCATCAGGCGTTAGTGTGATAACCATATAGCCTTTACCAAACATCTGCTGCAGATTAGCATTGTCGCTAATCTCGCCGTTCCAACGTGATACGCCGCGAAGCTGTTGTAGGTTATTACCGTTGATTACCGCTAACGATACTGGGCCGTCACCTTGCAGTTGGATGCTGATATCACCACTAAACTTTAAGGTCGCGGTTAGTAATGACGTTGACGCCATTAGCTCGCCCAATAGCATTTGGATAGCTAGTGGGTATTCATGCGCTGCAAGTACTTCTTGGTAGCTGCTTTCTAGCTGTACCAATTCGCCGCGTACGCTAGCGTTTTCAAATAGGTAACGATTTAGGTTGTCTTTGTTCATCTGTTCGTTCATCTGTTCGTTCATTTCGTTTTCCAATTTTTAGCTTTCTTTAAAGCGCATAATCTGGCGACGTTGTTTCTTATCCGGCTTCTGTTCGGGAGCGGGATTATTAAGAATATTTAAACGTCTCTGCTCAGCATAGGTTTCTCGCTTGGCTATGCTTTGCGGTGTTTCTTCATAAAGGGTTTGTGCTATCGACCCTTTTTGGCGGTGTTCTGACAATTTGACTATGACAATCTCTTTTTCGTCATAGCCTTGTCGTAATCTAATGGTGGCGCCAAGTTCTGCGTATTTGCTCGATTTTGCTCGCTGACCGTTATAGTGTACTTTACCACCATTAATCATCTCTTTTGAGATGGCGCGCGTTTTATAAAAGCGTGCAGCCCAGAGCCATTTATCAAGCCTTACTTTAATTGCTTGTTGCTCGTCGTCATTCATGAGCGACTCCAGTGAGAAATTAACTATTATAAAGTAGGGTGAGCTCACAAGCTCAGCAGGAATATACAAATCTTTACTGTCTGGCTGGTAAAATAGTGGCAGGCTTCACACCCTTTTTAGGCGCGTAAAGTTAGCATATCCGGTCAATTATCGCCAACATTGCTGCAGTTATGGTCTTGTTGCTAAAAGCAGTGTAGGTTAGCATGAGTCAGGATTTACTAAATTATTATAATCAGAACAGAGACCTGTACAGAGGGTCCACATAAATATGGATTTATTAGATAAGTTTTTAACCAAAGCGGCTGGTGTGCCTCAAAAGCCCGTCAGCACGGCGGTATTTAGCATTGGGCTTTTGATAGCTCTTTACTTATTAGCTCAAATCACATGGAAATTAGTACCTGAGAACTCAGCGACCACGCGCTGGGTACCTACCCCTGTGGCAAGCAATGCTAGCGGCCAAGTCAATATTCTTGGTCTGCAACAACTCTCCCTTTTTGGTCAGCCTGATGCAGCGGGTGCCAAGCCTAAAGCCGCTCCGGTTGAAGAAATTATTACCGATGCCCCTAAAACATCACTTTCTATTCAGCTGACTGGTGTCGTGGCCTCGACGACTGAAAAGAAAGGGTTAGCGGTTATCGCCTCTAGTGGTAGTCAAGACACTTACGGCTTAGGTGACAAGATTAAAGGGACTTCAGCCTCACTCAAAGAGGTGTATGCCGACCGCATTATTATTACCAATAGTGGTCGTTACGAGACCTTGATGCTAGACGGTTTGGATTACGATACCAACGGCGCAGCGAATCAACAGTTGCAAAAAGCCAAGAGTGCATCTAAAGGTAAAACTATCGATAATCGCAATAATCGCACGGTAGCTGCTGAATTGAGTCAATCCAGAGAAGCCATTTTGGCCGATCCGGGTAAGATAACCGACTATTTATCAATTTCGCCAGTGAAGAGCGCTGGAGAGCTGAGTGGGTATAGGCTTAATCCGGGTAAAGATCGAGAACTGTTTAAGCAGGCTGGTTTTAAAGCCAATGATTTAGCCAAATCAATTAATGGCTATGACTTGACTGATATGGGGCAGGCGCTAGAAGTGATGGCGCAGTTACCTGAAATGACAGAAGTCGCCTTAATGGTTGAGCGAGATGGTCAGTTAGTCGAAATTATGTTTAGTCTGCCAGAGTAATCTTGGCCGAAGATAACAATAGAATTTGCAGTAATACAAAATTTTAGTTTGCCGCAACGAAAGGGTTTAGGGGAAGTATAACAATGAATAATAAGCGGATTAGACGCAGACTAATCGCCGGTATGGTGATGGGGGCTTCTTTATTGGCGCCTCAACTTGCTTGGTCTGAGCAATATGCGGCTAACTTTAAAGGCACTGATATTCAAGAGTTTATCAATATTGTTGGTAAAAACTTGGACCGGACAATTATTGTCGACCCTACCGTTCGTGGCAAAATAAACGTTCGTAGTTACGATCTACTTACTGACGAACAATACTACCAATTCTTTCTCAATGTATTGCAAGTCTATGGTTATGCGGTTGTCGAAATGGACAACAACATTATCAAGGTGATTAAAGATAAAGATGCTAAGACGGCTGCTATCCGTGTTGCCGATGATAATGCACCAGGACTCGGCGACGAGATGGTGACGCGTATTGTCGCCCTTTATAACACCGAAGCTAAGCAGCTTGCCCCTTTGCTTAGGCAGCTTAACGATAATGCCGGTGGCGGTAACGTTGTTAACTACGATCCTTCAAACGTATTGATGCTTTCTGGCCGTGCGGCTGTGGTGAATAAGTTAGTCGAAATTGTTCGTCGTGTTGATAAGCAAGGTGACACCGCTGTTGAAGTGGTAAAACTGGAATTCGCATCAGCGGGTGAAATTGTTCGTATCATCGATACCCTTTATCGCTCTACTGCAAACCAAGCACAGATGCCGGGTCAGGCGCCAAAAGTTGTAGCGGACGAGCGTATCAATGCCGTCGTCGTGAGTGGCGATGAAAAAAGCCGTGAGCGTGTGGTTAAACTCATTAAAAAACTGGATGCTGAACAAGCAAACAGTGGCAACACTAAGGTGCGTTACTTACGTTACGCTAATGCAGAAGACTTAGTTGAAGTGCTAACGGGCTTTGCTGAGCAGCTTGTTGATGACAAGGGCGCGCCTCAAGGCGGTGGCAGTAAGCGTCGTAACGAAATCAATATTATGGCGCATGCCGATACCAATGCTTTGGTGATCAGTGCCGAGCCAGATCAGATGCGCACCATTGAAAGCGTCATCAATCAGCTCGATATTCGCCGCGCACAGGTGCTCGTTGAAGCGATTATCGTTGAGGTCGGAGAAGGCGATGATGTTGGCTTTGGCATTCAGTGGGCGACAGAAGCTGGCGGTGGAACTCAGTTTAATAACTTAGGTCCTACCATTGGTGAAATTGGTGCAGGTATTTGGCAGGCGCAAGGGGAAGAGGGATCAACCGTTTGTGACGGCACTATTTGTACCGAGAACCCAGATACCCGAGGCGACATCACTTTACTTGCGCAAGCACTGGGTAAGGTCAACGGTATGGCGTGGGGTGTGGCGATGGGCGACTTTGGCGCCTTGATCCAAGCCGTTTCAAGCGATACTAAGTCAAATGTATTGGCAACACCTTCAATTACCACGCTTGATAACCAAGAAGCCTCATTTATCGTCGGTGATGAAGTGCCTATTCTTACCGGTAGCCAAAACTCCAGTAATGGTAACAGCAACCCATTCCAAACCGTTGAACGTAAAGAGGTGGGCGTTAAGCTTAAAGTGGTACCACAAATCAACGAAGGAACCTCGGTTAAGCTAACGATTGAACAGGAAGTGTCTGGCATCAATGGTAAAACCGGTGTCGACGTGACGTTTGCTACTCGCCGTTTAACAACAACCGTGATGGCAGATTCTGGCCAAATTGTGGTGCTTGGTGGTTTGATTAAAGAAGAAGTACAAGAGTCGGTGCAAAAGGTACCATTCTTGGGCGATCTTCCTATTATTGGTCATCTGTTTAAGTCGTCTTCTAGCGGTAAGAAAAAAACCAACTTGATGGTATTTATTAAGCCAACGATTATTCGTGATGGTATCACTATGGAAGGTATTGCTGGGCGTAAGTACAACTACTTCCGCGCATTGCAGCTTGAGCAGCAAGAGCGTGGCGTTAACTTAATGCCAAATACCGATGTGCCTATTCTCGAAGAGTGGGATCAAGAAGCGTATCTACCCGATGATGTTAACGAAGTACTAAATCGTTACAAAGCAGGTAAAGGCTTAGACACTAAGATGCGTCAAACCGACCCGACACTTAAGAGCATCTCTGATAGTAAAGACGCTGATAGCGGCAAACAAACTACCGATGCTGAAACCGTGACAGATAAAGAATCCGCAGATGAGTGAGAGTCAAATTCAAGCCGATGAAGATCTAGCAAAAGTGTCTAACGAGCTTGGGCTAGTATCTGAACAAGAGGCCGATCTGGTCTTTCATTCAAATAGCAAAGAGCGTTTGCCATTTGCCTTCGCACACCGTTTTAAAGTGGCATTGGCGACTGATGAAGGTGAATTATCGCTATATCATGCGCAAAGCACACCGTTGAGCGCCTTGCTTGAGGTGCGCCGTTATTGCGGTAAAGAGTTACCGCTTATTCAGCTTGAAGATGCTGCGTTTGAGTCGCGTTTAACTCAAGTTTATCAGGCTAACTCCTCTGAAGCGCAACAGATGATGGAAGATATTGGCAATGAGATGGATCTATTCACTCTTGCCGAAGAGTTGCCACAAACTGAAGACTTGTTAGAGGGCGATGATGATGCGCCGATTATTAAGTTAATTAACGCATTGTTATCTGAGGCTATCAAAGAAGAAGCGTCAGATATTCATATCGAAACCTACGAGAAGCAGTTAATTGTACGCTTCCGTGTTGACGGTATTTTGAAAGAAGTCCTCAAGCCGAATCGTAAACTTTCATCTTTGTTAGTATCGCGTATTAAAGTGATGGCGCGTCTAGATATTGCAGAGAAGCGCGTACCACAAGATGGGCGTATTTCACTGCGTATTGCTGGCCGTGCGGTAGACGTACGTGTATCGACTATGCCATCAAGTCATGGTGAGCGAGTGGTGTTGCGTCTTCTCGACAAAAATGCCGGTAATTTAGATTTAGAGCAGCTGGGTATGACGGAGTCTGTGCGTCATAAGTTTGATGAACTTATTCGTAGACCACATGGCATTATTTTGGTGACCGGTCCAACGGGTTCGGGTAAAAGTACCACGCTGTACGCAGGTCTGACTGAACTTAATTCAAAAGACACCAACATTCTTACGGTTGAAGACCCAATAGAATATGAGCTTGAAGGCATTGGTCAAACTCAAGTTAACACTAAAGTGGATATGACCTTCGCCCGTGGCTTACGTGCTATTTTGCGTCAAGATCCTGATGTGGTGATGATTGGTGAAATCCGAGATCTTGAAACCGCGCAGATTGCCGTTCAGGCATCGCTAACAGGCCATATGGTTATCTCAACCTTGCATACCAATACTGCATCGGGCGCGATTACCCGTTTGCAAGATATGGGTGTCGAGCCTTTCCTGGTTTCTTCAAGTTTACTCGGCGTACTCGCTCAGCGTCTTATTCGTACTCTGTGCCCAAGCTGTAAAGAGGCGCACATACCAGATGATCGTGAAAGAGAGTTGTTAGGTATTACCGGTGACGATACACGGGTTATTTTCCGTGCCAAGGGATGTTTGGCATGTGGTCACAATGGCTACCGTGGCCGTACGGGTATTCATGAGTTATTAACTGTCGATGATACCGTACGTGAACTTATCCATACTGGTCGAGGCGAGCTCGCTATCGAGAAACACATTCGTCAATCAGTGCCGAGCATTCGTCATGACGGTATGAGTAAAGTGCTTGCGGGTAAAACGACCCTTGAAGAAGTGCTGCGTGTCACTCGAGAGGAGTAAGCGATGCCAGCATTTGAATACAAAGCATTAGATAAAACCGGTAAACAGCAAAAGGGTGTGGTCGAGGCCGATACGGCAAGACATGCCCGAACGCAGTTAAGAGAACAGCGCTTAATGCCACTGGAAATTACCCCGGTGGTAGACAAAGAGAGTAAAGCCAAATCAGCAGGCTTAAGCTTTTTAAAGCGTGGTATCTCTACGGCAGAGCTGGCACTCATTACTCGCCAAATTGCCACCTTGGTAGCAGCAGGCTTACCCGTTGAAGAAGCGTTAAAAGCGGTGGGTCAACAGTGTGAGAAAGACCGCTTAGCTAGCATGATTATGGCAGTTCGCTCGCGAGTGGTAGAGGGTTATAGCCTCGCTGACTCGATGGCAGAGTTCCCGCATATTTTTGATGAGCTATATCGCGCTATGGTCGCGTCTGGCGAAAAGTCGGGCCATTTAGAAGTGGTTTTGAATCGCCTTGCTGACTACACCGAGCGTCGTCAACAGCTCAAAAGTAAAATGACCCAGGCGATGATTTATCCTATCGTGCTGACCGTGGTCGCCATAGGTGTTATTGCCATCTTGCTTGCAGCGGTTGTTCCGCAGGTTGTTGGTCAGTTTGAACATATGGGGCAAGAGTTACCTTGGACGACCGAGCTATTGATTGCATCGTCTGACTTTATCCGAGATTACGGACTGGTTGTATTGGTCGCGATTGTTGGTCTGTTCTTTATTGCTAAACGTTTGCTGGTCTCCCCTAAAAATCGCATGAAATACGACAGTATGTTGCTGCGTTTACCAGTGATCAGCAAAGTGAGTAAGAGTCTTAACACGGCGCGTTTTGCGCGAACCTTAAGTATTTTGACCGCAAGTTCAGTGCCTCTGCTTGATGCAATGCGCATTGCCAGTGACGTGCTGGTCAATGTTAAGGTTAAAACGGCTGTTGAGGATGCGACCCTACGGGTTCGAGAAGGTACAAGTTTGGGCACGGCGCTTGCCAATACCAAACTTTTTCCGCCCATGATGCTCTATATGATTACCTCAGGTGAAAAAAGTGGCCAGCTTGAGCAGATGCTTGAGCGTGCTGCCGATAACCAAGACCGAGAGTTTGAGTCCAATGTGACTATCGCTTTAGGGGTGTTCGAACCTATGTTAGTTGTTAGCATGGCTGCTGTGGTTCTATTTATTGTTCTTGCTATTCTTCAGCCAATTTTAGCGCTGAATAATATGATTAGTGGTTAATACTCACTGTTAGTGGCAACTCGCTTGTCACTGAAGTTGTGAGTTTTTTAGTTTAAGGAATTTGTTAATGCAAACACGTAATAAGCAACAAGGTTTTACCCTATTAGAAGTGATGGTGGTGATTGTTATTCTAGGTATTTTGGCCTCTATGGTGGTACCTAATTTGATGGGTAACAAAGATAAAGCTGACCAGCAGAAAGCGGTTTCAGATATTGTTGCATTAGAAAATGCCTTGGACATGTACAAGTTGGATAACAGTGTGTACCCAACGACTGAACAAGGTCTTGAAGCATTAGTGCAAAAGCCAACAATTTCTCCAGAGCCACGTAACTACCGTGCAGACGGTTATGTCAAGCGTCTACCACAAGATCCATGGCGCAATGACTACCTGCTATTGAGCCCAGGTGAAAACGGTAAGTTAGATATCTTCAGTACGGGACCAGACGGTCAAGCCGGTACAGAAGATGATATCGGTAACTGGAATCTGCAAAATTTCCAATAAAATGAACACGCCGCGAGTTAACCTAGCGCGCCAAACGGGCTTCACCTTAATGGAGGTGTTGCTCGTTGTTTTGCTTATGGGGCTTGCTGCGACTGCAGTCACCTTAGGCATGGGTGGTGCCAGCAAAGAAAAAGCGCTGGAGCGAACCGCGCTGCAGTTCATGATGTCCACTGAAATGGTGCTAGATGAAACCGTCCTAAGCGGTCATTTCATCGGTATTGTTATAGAAGACACCGGTTACAAATATGTCTATTACGATGAAGGAAAGTGGAAGCCATTAGCGCAAGACAGGTTGCTTGCTGAGCGTGAGATGGAGCCAGGTGTTGAATTGGTTTTAGTGCTCGATGGCTTGCCTTTAGTGCAAGAAGATGAAGAGCAAGACTCTTGGTTTGATGAACCACTTATTGAAAAGTCTGAAGACGACAAAAAGAAGTTCCCTGAGCCACAAATCTTACTATTTCCCAGTGGTGAGATGAGCGCATTTGAGCTGTCTTTTGTGAGTGAAGATGAGATGAAGCAAGATATCGAGGTGGTGGTGTTTGGTGATGCCCTCGGACGCTTGCGAATGGGCTTTGAAGATGAAGAAGTCTTATGACTAGGTTGAATAAGCAAAAAGGCATGACCTTGCTAGAGGTGATTGTCGCTTTAGCAGTGTTTTCCATTGCTGCAGTATCAATCACTAAAAGCCTAGGCGAACAGATCGGCAATATGCCTATTTTAGAAGAACGCACCATGGCGCAATGGGTGGCTCATAACCAGATGGTTGATGCCAGACTCGAGACTAAGTTTCCCGAAATTGGTCGCAAAGACGGTCAAGTAGAGTTAGCCAATCAAGACTGGTATTGGCGTAAAGAGGTCGTTAAAACGACCGATGATAATTTTAGAATGATCCGTATAAGTATCAGCGATGATGAACGATTTTCGCGAACCATCGCTGAAGTGAGCAGTTATGTGCTTAAAGCAGATTAAAACTCAGCGGGGCTTTACCTTGCTAGAGATGCTCATCGCCATCGCTATTTTTGCGATGCTAGGTTTGGCTGCCAATACTGTGTTGAGTACCGTGATGAAAAACGATACCGCAACCAGAGAGTTTGCCACCAAGTTAAAGGCGATGCAGCAAGGTTTTGGGGTGATTGAACGCGATCTAAACCAAATGGTAGCGCGAACACCAAGATTGCTTGAGGGTGGGCGAGGTACAACGGTTTTCCAGACCGGCAGCAATATGCTCGACTCGGAATCTGAGTCGTTGGTATTTTTTCGCTTAGGTTGGTTAAATCCTGATGGCTTATTGCCAAGAGGAAGTTTGCAGTCGGTCGCTTATGTGGTGATTGACGGGCAACTACAGCGTTGGTATTACCCTTATCCAGAGCCTGAAATTGGCGCAGAGCCGATTAAAACCGTGATTATGGATAAGGTCATTTCAGTTGAATACGCCTTTTTCGCAGATGATAAGTGGGAGCGTAAGACCGACGCAACTAAATTACCCAAAGCGATCGCAATGGAAATTGAATTTGAAGATATGGGTAAAGTTCAACGTAAATTCTTAGTGCCGACGGGGGCGCTTGCTGGAAGTAATGACGACACTAGCAATGGTGGTAACGATCAATCAGTACCCGATGGCAACCGAGATAATGGTAAAGAGCAAGATGGCAAAGGGCCGGGTGAATAAGCATGCGCAATAAACAAGGTGGCGTGGCCCTTATCGTTGTGCTCTTGATTGTGGCCATGGTTGCGATTATTGCTACCAATATTACCTCTCGTAATCAGCTGTCGGTTAGGCGCACATTGAACATGGCGCAGTATGACCAAGCTTTTTGGTATGCGATTTCCGCTGAAGAGATCGCAAAAAAGGTACTGAAACAAGACTTAGAAGATTCAGACACGGTAAATTTACAGCAGTACTGGGCATTGGCTGATGTGATATTTCCAGCAGAAAAGGGCGAAATAGCCGGTAAAATTAGCGATATGCGATCTTGTTTTAACGTTAACTCGTTATCTGCGCCTAGTGAGACCATTGAGAATGGTCAACCTAAAATGCCACTCCCCGCGGTGCAATTTAAAGGTTTGCTGGTCGCGCTGGGAATGGACGAATTCGCTGCGGAGCGATTAGCACAGACGGCTAAAGACTATATCGATGAAGATCAGACGGCAGGGCCATATGGCGCAGAAGATGCCGAGTATGAGTCACGTAATGTGCCTTATCGAGCAGCGAATACCTTGATGAGTCATAAGAGTGAGCTGCGAGCTGTGATGGGCTTTACCCAGGATATTTACCTTAAACTTGCACCTTACGTATGTGCGATCCCGGGCAATACGACGCAGGTTTTGAACGTCAATACCGTCCCTGTAGAGCAAGCAGCGTTAATCGCAGGTATGTTAGATAATAAAATTTCCGTTGGTGAGGCTGAAAGTATTATCAATCAGCGACCGCTCGATGGCTACGATAAGATTGATGAGTTTTGGGAAAATTCTTCAATCGCGTCTTTAGCAGGTGATGCCAAACTCAAATCGAGTTTTGGGGTAACGAGTAAGTACTTTTTGCTCGAAGCTGGGGCCAAAGTGGATACCGCTATATTTAGATTAGAAAGCGTGCTGTACGGCGACAGTAAAAAATTAGAAGTGTTATCCCGCCAATTTGGTGGGCAAAAATAACAACAGTCCTTTAATAACGTTAAAGAGACGCGTGGAGATAACTCAGTGAGTGAAAGACTATTTATCCGTTTAGGACAAACTGCCGAGCAGCCTTGCTCTTGGCTTGTTTGGTCTGAGCAGGAACAAGAAATTATAGGTTCTGGCGAGCTTAGCGATGCCAGTGCACTATCGACTCTTACTGAAAGAGCAGGTAATCGTGCGGTTGACGTATTAGTGCCTGCCTCAAGCATTACATTGACGCAAGTTGAGCTGCCAGAAAAAAGTCAGCGCCAAGCGGTAAAGGCATTGCCTTTTATGCTAGAAGAGAACCTTGCTCAAAATGTTGATGAGTTGCACTTTGTGACGGGGCCGCGAGAGGGTGATGCCTTAAGTATCGCTGTTGTCGCACACGAACAGATGCAAGCTTGGATAGAGTGGCTTAGTGATGCAGGGCTGAAGGCTAAATGTATCGTACCAGATTGCTTGGCTTTGCCATTGGCTGAGTGTGACTGGGCTGCGATGAGTTTTGGCAAAGAGGTTTTAGTGCGTACCGGTGAAGGTAGCGGAGTCAGTTTGAGCCAAAGCTGGCTTGATGTGGCCTTGCCGCAACTGCTGAGCGCAACGAACAGCACACCAGTGTCTGTTGCGGGTTATACCGAACTGCAATTCGCGGGCACCGACGTCAAAGTTCAGCCGCTAGACCTGCCTATGTTAGTACTGGCTAGAGGTATTTTGAATGCGCCGATGAATCTACTTTCTGGCGTTTATAAGCCAAAGAAAGAGTACGGTAAACATCTAACGTTATGGCGTAATACAGCGATCGCATTTATTGTGATTATTGTTTTGGCATTAGTGAATAAAGGCCTCAATATTCATCAAATGAATAGCGATGCCGATGCACTGCAGGTGCAAAGCGAGCAGATTTATAAGCAAGTGGTGCCTGGTAGCTCGCGTGTAGTGAACTTGCGTTCGCAGATGGAAAGCTATGTACGTACCCTTCAAGGTGGTGGCAGTGGTAGCGAATTCTTTGTCATGTTAAGCGGTATGAAAGATGCGTTTGCGCAAGTACCAGAGCTTAAGCCGACAACATTGCGCTTTGACAGTAACCGCAATGAAATTCGCATGCAGGTCACAGCCAAGAACTATGAGCAGATTGAAAAGTTTAAAGAGATCATTGCGCGTTCTTACAAGCTTGATGGTGGTGCGATGAATAGCGGTGAATCTCAAGTCACCAGCACCTTAACCATAAGGAGCAAATAAGATGGAAAACTTTAAAGCTTGGTGGGGTGGGTTAGTACTACGCGAGCAGCAGATGGTTGCAGCTTGTGGTGTGGTATTGGTCATCGGTATTTTGTATTGGGGTGTATGGACCCCTATCGCTAATGCGGAAGCTGAAGCAGAGCGTAGGCTAGAGGGCCAACAAAGCACGCTAAATTACGTTAAGCAAACCGCCAACCGTATTGCAGGGCTGAAGCAAAGCGGCAGTAGTAACGCATTTAGAGGTAGCTTGAGTGCGGCGGTTAACCAAACCGCTAGTGCATTTGGACTCACCATTACTCGAATGCAGCCACAAGGAAATAAAATTCAAGTGTGGATGGATGAAGTGCCTTTCGATACCTTGCTAAATTATTTGAATGAATTGGTACAGAAAAAGGGATTATCGTTAGAAAGTTTAGACTTAGCCGAGTCTGACACCCCAGGTTACGTTAATGTTCGTCGTATTCAGCTGTCCAAGTAAGGTGTTGTAGTGAAATTAGCAAAAAAGATCGCACTGGGCTTTGTAGTCTACTTAGTATTTTTAGTGGTGCTATTTCCGGCCAGTGTTGCTGTAAAGCTGGCCCCCTTGCCAAAAGATGTAGCTATTAGTGGGGTGTCTGGCACGATTTGGGCGGGCAGTCTTGCAACGCTGAGTGTGCAAAAACGCCAGGTGGAAATGATAACGTGGGACCTGAATATTTGGTCGTTGCTAACGGGAACCGTTAAGGCCGATGTGGTGATTGGTAGCCGTGCAAGTGCGGTTAACGGTAAAGGTACCATAGCTTATTCAATGTCAGGACTCGACGCCTCAGGCTTAAGATTTGAAGCGCCAAGCAGCTTTTTGTTAGGACGCACTAACTTACCTTTTAGAACTAAAGTTAACGGCGACTTAAGTGTACTGGTCGACAACTTTGAGCAAGGTTTGCCTTGGTGCGAACAGCTATCGGGTAAGTTGTTTTTAAACCAAGTGAATGTCACTAACCAGTTTGGTAAATATCCATTGGGTGATATTGCGCTAGGCCTAGCCTGTCTCGATGGTAAAATTGAATTGACCACTGATGAGAAGCTAAATGGGTTAGGTTTGGACGGTACAATTGTACTGGCGGATCAAAAAATGGTGCAAGTGAACGCCAAAATTCGCGAAGTGAATACCCAGCCGGATGACTTGAAAAAGGCGCTATCTTTCTTAGGCAAGAAGGACAGCCAAGGTTACTACCCGATCACTTATCAAGGTCGCTTACCTATTTAGTTCAACTATTTTGTTAATAGTAAAAGGCGCCTAATTGGCGCCTTTTCTGTTTTCAGCCCTAAACCACCTAGTTCAAAAGGTGGACTTTTTACTGTTCTGTTTCTATTTTACGATTGCTTAAGCAGCTCATCTAGCAAGTGGTGATAATCTTCAATGGCAGGGAAATCATCGAATACCTTATTGGGTTTTTGGCTATCAGGGTTAGATATTCCTAGTTGGTAACCCACACCCGCCAGTTTTGCTGCTTTTAATATGGTTTCGTTATCATCGATAAACAGGCAGCGACTAGGCTGTAAATTAAACTGTTTAAATAGATGCTGCCAAAATAATGGATGTTCTTTCGGGTAACCAGTTTCATGGCTGGAGAGCATACTGTCGAGCCCTAAGGCTAAATCGGTATGCTCTAGTTTTAAGCCTAAATTCTTTGGGTGGGCGTTAGTGACCAAAATACGCTGTTTTCCGGCGTGTTTAAGCGCATCTAAAAAAGGCATGCTGTCTTGGCGTAGCTGGATCCGTTCAGCTAAAGTGCGGTGCAGCGACATAATATCCAGCCCCATCTGCTGCTCCCAATAGTCGAGGCAGTACCAGTTTAAGGTTCCCTCTACATTGGTGTAGCACTGCTCAACCCAGTCGCTGGCTTCTTTAATAGAGATATTTCGCTGTTCACTGAGTACCTTAGGGATCAGCTGTAGCCAAAAATGATTGTCGAAATGCAGGTCCAGTAAAGTCCCATCCATATCGAGTAAAACGGTATCAATTTCGTTCCATGGAAACATAGTTACGCGATCCTAGAAAATTCATGTTGTAGATTGGGTGAACAATAGTAAGATTATACTGAATTAAATGACAAGTCGGCAGCGGCACTGGGATGTGTATGACTAAAAAGAATGAGAAACCGGAAATTTTGCACGCTGAAATCGTAGCTAGAAGTCGACTGTTTCAAATTGAACAGGTGCACTTGCGGTTTTCTAATCAAGTTGAGCGCCAATATGAACGCATGAAAGGTAATAATCGTGGAGCCGTGATGGTGGTCCCTGTGCTCAATGGCACAGAGTTATTACTCGGTCGAGAATATGCTGCAGGTACTCATAGCTATGAACTCGGGTTTCCTAAGGGCTTAATCGATCCCGGTGAAGAAGCCCATGAGGCTGCTAACCGCGAGCTTCAAGAAGAGATAGGTTACGGCGCGAGAAAGCTAACGCATTTAATGGAATTAAGCTTAGCGCCGGGTTATTTTGCCAGTAAGATGCAGATCTTTTTAGCTGAAGATCTTTATGAAAGTAGCCTAGAAGGTGATGAGCCTGAACCTATCGACATGGTTCCTTGGCCGTTAGCACAATGGCAAGATCTATTAAGCGAAGAAGATTTTTCAGAATCGCGTAGCGTAAGTGCTTTATTTTTAGCGCAAAAACATCTACAACTAAGATAGTAAAAACAACGTAGGTCATGGGTATTAGGCTGTTGGAGTAGTTATGAAGCCAGAGAATTATGTAGATCAAGTCATTGAAATTGCAACGTTAGCAGGCCAGAAAATTCGTGATATTTATCAGAAAGGTGATTTCGAACGCGAGATTAAATCTGATAATACGCCAGTGACTTCTGCAGATCTCGCCGCCCATGAAATCATTACCAATGCGCTTAAAGCGCTGACGCCCGATATCCCCGTATTATCAGAAGAAGATGCCAATATTCCGTTCGCACAACGCCGTGACTGGCAACGCTACTGGTTAGTGGACCCATTGGATGGTACGGGAGAGTTTATAGCGGGCAGCGGTGATTTTTCGGTCATTATTGCGCTAGTTGAGCACAATCGTCCGATTTTGGGCGTAGTGTATGTGCCAATGACTGAAGTGTGTTATTACGGCATTGCAGGTTTAGGCTCCTACAAGCGTAAAGATGGCGCTGAAGTACGTATAACGAGTAAGCAGCTGAGTAAGGATGGTTCTGAATCATTACGCTTAGCGGTAAGTCGCCGCCAAGATCCACAATCAGTGATTAAGCTGTTTAATCACAATAAGCACTGTGAACTAGTGGTATTGGGTGGCGCAGCGCTTAAGAGTTGCCTCGTTGCAGAAGGCCGTGCAGATTGCTATGTGCGTATTGGACCAACGGGTGAGTGGGATACCGGCGCCGCGCAGATTATTGTCGAGGAAGCCGGTGGCCAGATCATGGATCTGAATCTACAACCGCTAACCTACAACGAGCGAGAAAGCTTAGAAAACCCTAATTTTATCGTGGTCGGTGCGCCAGCACTGGAGTGGGACCAAATCCTTATCAATGAATGATTCAACTCAGATTTCAATCGCGTGTAAGCAAGATCTTGCCGCGATTGATGCACTAGAACGCGAGTGTTTCGCCGGGCATTGCTACCCAGATTTTTTCTTCAGACAAGCACTAGACTGTTGGCCCAATGGTTTTTGGGTGGCAAAGGATGTCAACGCAAATATTGTTGGTTATCTATTGGCGTCGACGAGTGCTAAAGCGAGTGTTTGCTGGATCTTATCGGTTGCCGTCGCTGACAGCGCTCGCGGCCAAGGGGTTGGCACCAAACTCATCTCACTTCTGTTAGCGACATTGCCTAGAGAGGTTAATCAAATCAACCTGACAGTAGCGCCAGACAACCCGGCGAAAGCCTTGTATTTACGCTGTGGTTTTACCGAGCAAGCTTTTGAAGTCGATTATTTTGGTGAAGGTGAGCCTAGGTTGCTAATGACATATCAAAAACCCGTTCACATCTCTGGCTGATGTTATTTAGCCGACGCTTCTTTCCTTACTTTGTGACTCAATGCTTAGGTGCATTGAATGACAACGTGTTTAAAAATGTACTGTTGCTCTTGGTGGCTTATTCGCAACTCGATGAGTTACCGATAGATGTAAATCTATTTGTAAACTTGGCTGCTGGTCTCTTTATCCTACCTTTTTTACTGTTTTCAGCCCATGCGGGGCAGATTGCCGATTATGTTGATAAGGCATTATTGATCCGCAGACTCAAGTTCCTAGAATTGATGATTATGACGGTGGCGATATTTGCCATTTTGAGCCATAGCTATTTAGTCATGTTGTTGCTGCTGTTTCTTACTGGCGTACAATCTGCCTATTTTGGTCCGGTGAAGTACTCTCTGCTTCCTAGAGTGCTAGAGAGTGGTGAGTTAGTTTCTGGTAATGCATGGGTCGAGATGGGCACCTTTCTTGCGATCTTAATCGGTACTATTTCGGCAGGGCTTATTGTAGCGAGTCATAATGCGACTTATTGGGCTGCCGCCAGTGTGTTTATTTTGGCGCTGATTGGTATGCTTGCCAGTTGGTTCATTCCTAGCATTCCAGCGCACTCAGATATCAAGCCTCATTTCTCGATTGTTTCAGCGACGATGGCGAATATCACAAAGGTGCGGAAAACGCCTGGGATCTGGACCGCTATTTTGGCGATTAGCTGGTTTTGGTTTGTGGGGGCAACGTATCTGACGCAGTTCCCTAATTTTGCGCGTATTACCTTGCATGCAGATCCCACCGTGGTGTCGTTACTATTAACGCTTTTCTCTATCGGTATTGGGGGCGGTTCTTTTGTATGCGAGCGTCTGTCTTACAGGCAAGTTGAACTGGGTATTATGCCGCTCGGTCTCGGGATCTTAGCTGTCTTTGGTATCGACTTGTATTTTGCTCTGCCCAATAAGGTGTCACTCGATACTCTGTATCATCTTCAAGGTTTTATCGCTGATAGCGCTCATTACCGCTTGATGTTCGATCTATTTATGATTGGCGTCGGAGGTGGGTTATTCATTGTACCGCTTTACACCTATATTCAGGCGCGAGCAAAAGAGGGGGAGTGTGCTCAGGCGATAGCCAGTAATAATATTATCAACGCGTTATTTATGGTGAGCTCAGCAATTTTTTCCATGCTGGTGTTGAATGTATTGCAGTGGCCTATAGAGCGTCTGTTTCTGGTATTGGCAGCCTCTAATCTGGTGGTGCTACTGTTATTGCTTTGGCGTTGGCCTGAATTATTTTTACGTGTTGCTAGTTATTTTATCCGCAGAGTTAAGCATAAAACTCAGCTGCTAGATCCTGAGTTGCTTCATCAATCTTCCAGACTATTAGTGGTGACTAAGAGTCTATCTTGGCGTGACATATTGCTGATCTATGGAAGTTTTACCCATCCTATGTTGTTCGCACCAAGCTTATGTAAACAGATGAAGACGCATCGTTTTTTGGCCGGAATGATGTCTCGTTTATGTTGGCATGCGGGAGAGAATATGCAGCTCGATAGCCTAGTTTGTGTCGATCAAGGTACGCTAACCCAGTTAATAAACCACACTGATTTTGCAGATTTTAAGTTAGTTGCGGTAAAGACGGTGACAGATAACAGCTGTGGAAATAAGCTAACATTAGTAGTCACCCCACTTGCAGCTAATAGTGCTTATAACACCATGAGTGCGAGTGAGGTGTAAGTTTGGCGTTATTGGTTATCTAGCCACTGGTGCATAGCCTGATGATCACCCTTAAAGATAATTCGGTCGGCTTTTTTGTCGATTTGATATTGGTACATAGGGTCGTAGTATTTTACCAGTAGCATTTCAATCCACTCTAAGTGCGCACTGGTATCATTTTGACTCGTCTGAATAGTTAGCGCGTTAGTGATTATTGCTTGAAACTCATCATGCTGCTTGTTACCTAGGCGTTTTTTGATGCCGGTAATGCTCTGCGCTAGGTATTGGGCAAATGCCTCAAGGCCTTCTTCTTCACCCAGTCTTTGAATATAACCAGAATGCATCTTGTGCACGTATTCATTAAGAAGACGTGTCAGTCTTGCATCTAAAGATTCCTCTAGGACCAATACTCCAGCAGCTTGCATCCCTGCGTAAAAAGCTTGGGGCAAGGCTGAACGACCAATTAGGTAGCTCTCGTCTTCAAGTAGTAAATGCTTGGCATCACTGTCTTGGTGCTTTAATAGCGCGACAGCGAGTGCGTTCTCAAAGTTTATCTGGCTTGGTTGTGCTTCATGATAGCGACCAAAGCTAGAGCCACGATGGTGAGCAAGCCCTTCTAGATCGACGGCTTCTTTCCGCTTTAGTAGAAAATCTGTTTTACCACTACCGGTGATCCCACTAAGGATCCGCATTGGCTTCACGTTTGGCGCATCATCGATGGTTTCAATGAGAAACTGACGCATCGCTTTGTAACCCCCTTCGATAAAGGGGATATCTAGGCCTGCTTCTTTTAACCATTGTTGAGTTAACTGAGAACGGAGGCCGCCACGAAAGCAATAAAGGTAGCCACCTGGGTTCTTGCTGAAAAAGTCTAGCCAAGCATCGACTCTTTGCTGCTTTATGTCACCATGAACCAGTGAATGACCGAGTTTGATCGCAGCTTCTTGGCCACGTTCTTTATAGCAAGTACCCACCTTTTTACGCTCTTCATCCTCCATTAAAGGGTGATTAATACTGGCAGGAAAGGCACCTTTCTCAAACTCTACGGGTGCGCGCGCATCCATTATTGGATGATCGTTAACGAGTATTCGGCGATATTCGCTTGCACGCACTTTATTGAGTGACATTAAATAAGCTCCACGGTTGTAGCCGTATTCTTTTCAATTAACTGACCAATGCAAATGGGTTCAATACCATTTTCGGTAAGCAGATTTTTTAAGACCGCCTCGCCATCGGCAGCAACAGCAATAAGTAATCCGCCACTGGTTTGTGGGTCACAGATAATCGCTTTTTGCTCATCAGTGAGTGTCGGTAAGTGTTCACCGTAACTGTCGAAGTTTCTGTGAGTGCCGCCTGGAATGCAGCCTAACTCTAGGTAGTGGCGTGCATTAGGTAATAAAGGCAGTAAGCTCACGTCAATCTTGGCATGTAAGTCTGCACCATGACACATCTCTAGTAGATGGCCTGCTAACCCGAATCCCGTGACATCAGTTAGCGCGTTAACCTGCGGGATCTTAGCGATTTTAGGGCCAAGGATATTCAGCTGGCACATGGCTTCTGCCGCAGTATTTAAATCGGCATCCGCTAGCTTCTTCTGCTTCTGTGCTGTGGTCAAAATGCCAATACCTAAAGGCTTAGTCAGATAAAGTTTATCGCCCGCTTTTGCTGTATCGTTTTGCTTAAGCTCTTCTAGTGGGATTTGGCCGGTTACGGCTAGACCAAAAATAGGTTCCGGTGAATCGATACTATGGCCTCCGGCCAGCATGATACCAGCATCGGCGCAGGCTTTTCGGCCGCCATCAACGACCTTCTGTGCCACTTCTGCGGGTAGTTTATTCACTGGCCAGCCTAAAATCGCAATGGCCATCATAGGTGTGCCGCCCATGGCGTAGATATCACTGATGGCATTTGTCGCAGCGATACGACCAAATGTAAATGGGTCGTCGACTATCGGCATAAAGAAGTCAGTGGTACTGATAATGCCTGTGGTCTCATTTAACTTATAGACGGCGGCATCATCTCGGGTTTGGTTACCCACCAGTAGGTTAGGGTCGTCAAAAACAGGCAGTTGGGTGGCGAGTATCGTGCCGAGCACTTTGGGTGATATTTTGCAGCCGCAACCGGCGCCGTGACTATACTCGGTAAGTTTGATTTCTGAATCTGACATGAGCTTAAAACGCCCTGAAAATGGTAAGTAGCCGATCATAATAGACCCATAACCGAGGGACTTCAATCGACCTCAAGCACAAGTTGAGACTTGAACCTTATCCTGAAGGACGATACTTGCTGTGTTTAGCAAAACGAGAGCCGTAAAAATAAAAAAAGCCGTATTGATAGCGGCTTTCTATTTGCATTGAATTTAGCTAAAGCTTGCAGTCAAACTGTGCCAGCTTTTTTGTTGCTGCTTAAAGCGTAACTTTAGTTCTTTTACTTGGCTAAGTAGTTGCTTATCAGCAAGCTGTTTACGCTTGGCTTCAATCAAGGTTTTCTTGGCGTCGTAATACTCTGCAAGGTGAGTTTTTAGTGTTTCGTATTCAGCTTGCAGTTTGTCGATGATCTCTTCGCTATTAGGCAAATGAGCCACCTTATTTTGAGTACGCTTTAGTTGCATTTGCAAACGGGCGTGTTCAATACGTTCCTGTGGTACAACGCGACGGTTTGTAGCTAAACCTATCGAGGCTAATCCGTTTATCAACCATTTAGTTGGATCGTATTGCCACCAGTGAATACCATTACGATAATCATTTTCGAAAATATGATGATAATTATGATAACCCTCACCGTAGGTTAGGAGTGCTAAGAAGCCATTATCTCGAGCGGTGTTCTTATCGGTATAGGGTTGAGAACCCCAAATATGGGCTAACGAGTTAATGAAGAAGGTGCAGTGGTGTACAACCACTAAGCGCAGCAGTCCGGCTAACAATAACATGCCAAGGATATCGCCGTTCAGCCAACCCAATAAAATAGGTAAGCCAAAGTTCATTATAAGTAAGAGCGGTAGATAATACTTATGTTGCCACATCACGACTTTATCGTTTTGTAGATCGCGAACGTTTTTATAGTCATGGTAGCGTTGCGATTGGTATTCACGCAGCATCCAGCCAATATGGCTGTACCAAAATCCCATTTTTGCTGAATAGGGATCTTTATCGTTGTTATCTACATGCTTATGGTGCACTCGGTGGTCAGAAGACCAGTGTAAAGCACTATTTTGCAGGGCTAATGCGCCACCAAGAGCATACAGGAACCGTACCGAAGCATGAGCTTTATAAGTACGGTGTGACCAGAGTCTATGATAGCCGCCTGTGATTGACAGGCCACTTGCAAAAGCGAGGACCACGAAGGCGATCCATTCAATGGCATCAAAGCCATAAGCGATACCGTACCAAGGCACGAATATTACAGCGCAGGCAAATGTGATGGTAAATAGACTCACATTCATCCAGATGAGGGGAGGTTTTTTCATTATAGTTTTAAATCTCTTGTTGAGCGTACATCTGTACGCTAATTTAACTTGGATAGTGACATGGGTCAAGTTTGTAGATGCTGCGTTTTGTGTTAAAAAGCGGTATTATTTAAGGAATAATTTTCGTAAGTAGGTTCAACATGGGCATTAGAGCACAACAAAAAGAAAAGACTCGGCGAGCACTTGTCGATGCGGCGTTTAATCAATTAAGCGCCGAACGTAGCTTTTCTAGTCTGAGTCTGCGCGAAGTCGCCCGTGAGGCCAATATTGCTCCAACATCGTTTTATCGCCACTTTAAAGATATGAACGAGCTGGGTTTAACTATGGTAGATGAAGGTGGTTTAACCCTGAGGCAGATGATGCGTAAAGGGCGCCAACGTGCTGAAGCCGGTGGTAGCGTTATTCGCATTTCGGTTGAAACCTTCATGGAAGTACTAGAGTCCAATCCAAACGTATTTCGTATTTTACTGCACGAGCGTTCGGGGACATCAGCTCCTTTTAGAGGAGCGGTTGCCCGTGAAATAGAGCACTTCATTTCTGAGTTGACTCATTACACTGAAGCGACAGCTAATCGCTCGCCAGAATTAGCGCATGCGCAGGCTGAAGCGTTAGTGACTTTGGTATTTAATGCGGGGGCCGCAGCATTAGATATGAAGCGAGCAGATCGTAAGATATTAGCTGACAGATTAGTGATACAACTGCGTATGGTGGCGAAAGGTTCTGAGGCACTGCAAAATAAGAAAGAACAGAAATAATGCGTTAGTGACGTAAACAACAACGGCATCCTAGGGATGCCGTTGTTGTTTAGAGCAAGTGTGTCAGTTGAAGGTTATTTCTTTTCAAGAAAAACACCTGACTCCATATGGTCGGTATATGGGAACTGGTCAAACAGTGCAAAGCGAGTGATCTTATGGGTTTTACTCAGTTCAGCTAAGTTTTCGATTAAGGTATGTGGATTACACGAGATATAAACAATCCGCTCGTAACCTTGTACCAGTTTTACAGTGTCAGCGTCTAAGCCTGCACGCGGTGGGTCAACGAAAATGGTATTGCAGTTATAGCTGTCTAAATCGATACCTTCTAAACGTCTAAAGCTACGCTTCTTGGCCATCGCTTCAGTAAAGTCTTCAGCCGACATTCGGATAATCTGCAGGTTTTCGACCTGATTGGCCTGGATGTTGTATTGTGCAGACTCAACCGATGGCTTTGCCAGTTCAGTTGCAAGTACGCGATCGAAATTTTGTGCCAGCGCAATGGAAAAATTACCATTACCACAGTAAAGCTCTAGTAGATCGCCAGTACTGTTTTTAGTGACATCAATAGCCCATTCCAGCATCTTAACTGATACTTTACCATTAGGTTGAGTGAAGCTGTTTTCAATCTGATGGTACTGTAGTTGCTTACCAGCAACCATGAGAGACTCAATCACGTAGTCTTTATCGAAGATGATTTTTTGCTTACGTGCACGTCCGATTAAGTTAACGTTAAACTGAGTACTTAGCGTTTGCTTTAATATCTTAGCTTGCTGCTCCCATTCGCTATCTAGCTGCTTGTGATAAAGCAGAGATACTAAGATTTCACCGCTAAGGGTCGATAAGAAATCAATTTGGAATAAACGATGACGCAAAATAGTATTCGGCTTTAATAGCTCGACTAAGGCTGGCATCATTTTGTTGATAAGTTCACTCGCAGGCAGGAACTGGTCGCAACGGACTTTACTATCAAGTTCCTTATCGAACATATAGTAGTAAAGATCTTCACCTTCATGCCAAACTCTAAACTCTGCACGCATACGGTAATGAGCTGGCTCTGAGCTGAATGCTTCTAGTTCTGGGGTATCAAAATCAGCAAATAACTGGGTTAACTTGACGCGCTTTGCTTCGAGTTGCACATCATAGGTTGTAGGATCCATTGCTGCTAAATTCATATCTTGATCACCGTTGGCATTAATTAGGGGCGGAATATTATACTAGATAGCTGGGATGTCCAGTTTCTGGCTTCCGATTTTATCTAGGTTGTGGGAAAATTCTAAAGCAATATAGCTAATCCTGCCGCAAGTGAGACATTACTGCAGGTTCATTTATATATATCGAAATATTTTTTATAGCGGAGAATGTTTGTGTCAGGACCTATTCTTATTTTTGACTCAGGGATTGGTGGGCTATCTATCTTTGATGAGATCAAAAAAGTATTACCCGACCAAGGCTATTGCTATCTATTCGATAATGCTCGCTTGCCTTACGGCGAACTTGAAGAGACGGTATTAATTAATGGCTGTGTAGATCTGATTTGTGAACAGGTAAAACGAACCGATGCAGTACTGGTTGTCGTTGCGTGTAACTCTGCCAGTACCTTAGTGTTGCCGGGATTAAGAGCTAGGCTCTCGATCCCTATCGTTGGGGTTGTACCAGCAATCAAACCCGCAGCGCAAATTTCAAAGGCTCACCATATAGGTTTGCTAGCGACCCCTGGTACGATTAAGCGTTCTTATACAAGAGAGTTAATTGAAGAGTTTGCCGGTGATTGTAAGGTCGACTTATTTGGGTCATCGGAACTTGTCATGTTGGCTGAAGCAAAACTAGCAGGCGAAACAGTTGACTTAATTAAGTTAGCGTCACAGCTTAAACCGATTCAATTATCGAATTTAGATACCTTAGTCTTAGGTTGCACACATTTCCCAATCTTAGCAGCTGAAATTCAGTCGGTGCTAGGTAAAGGAGTTACTTTGCTTGATTCAGGTAAAGCTGTAGCACAAAGGGTGCGTTACTTATTAAGTGAAGTCGATAGTGGTGATGCTGCAGAGCAACAAGATAAGGTGTGGGAGGCAATCTATACAACTGAAGATATAGCGGTAGGGCTAACAACCCGATTAGCTGAAAAAGGATTCACTACAATAGTGTCACGCTCTTCAACTAATCTAGGTTAGCTATAACACCTGTTATGCGTTGTCGCTCTTATCTGAATCTTGTGATTTAGCTTCGCGCACTTTCAATGTTCTTTCTTGGAAGTCGAACTCATTAAGTTTAGTCATGGCTTTCTTAGCACCAGCCTCTGACATTTCAATGAATCCAAATCCTTTACGGCGCCCTGTTTTACGATCGCGAACTAAGCGAACAGAGTTTACTGGGCCGAATTCGCCGAATAACGCCTTTACTTCACCCTCATGTACTCTATAAGGAAGGTTACCTACATATAGTGTCATAGTCGGACCGCTATATGGTTCGTTGCTGTCAGTTGTTGAGGCAGGCGTTTTAGATTGAAGAGAAAAAATAACGCTCGCGATGATGGCACCAGTAAAGAAAGCAATGGCACCGTTTAGATCGGGTGCGATCTGAAAAATAGCGAGTGCACCTATAATGGCTACGGCCAAGACGATCAAGAATGACTTCTGCATAAATATAATCTCTAAAGAATAAATGAATTGATAACTAACTGTTAATAACCTGACTATGGTAATGAATTATTAGCCAATACTCTAGTGTGTTGCTGAAAAAATGAACTTTATCTGCAAGCTAGTGCAAAATTGGTGCAGATTTAAACAGCGAAAGCGTGATAAATGAGCGATAAATCGTGCGTTGTTGAAAAGATAAGCATGCGAACAAATTCTTTATAAAAAGCACTTGCGCTCTTTTCGAATCTCCCTATAATGCGACCCCACTGACACGGTGAAGCAGGCAACTAGCCAAGC
>NZ_JBRILT010000054.1:0-31038 GCF_052977065.1 Shewanella sp. 125m-1 | reverse complement strand
TAGCTCAGTTGGTAGAGCGATACCTTGCCAAGGTATAGGTCATCGGTTCGAACCCGATATGTCGCTCCAATTTAAAAAGATTATGCGACATTAGCTCAGTTGACTCTTTATTAGAGCAAAAGGGCGATACCTTACCAAGGTATAAGTCATCGGTTGTTTGTTTCGAACCCGATATGTCGCTCCAATCAAAGTAAAGATTTACGCGACATTAGCTCAGTTGGTAGAGCGATACCTTGCCAAGGTATAGGTCATCGGTTCGAACCCGATATGTCGCTCCAATTTAAAAAAATTTACGCGACATTAGCTCAGTTGACTCTTTATTAGAGCAAAAGGGTGATACCTTACCAAGGTATAAGTCATCGGTTGTTTGTTTCGAACCCGATATGTCGCTCCAATCTTTCTCCATGTAATATCCTGTTTAAACTTCAAAATTAAATAAAACAAAGTTTTATATGTTCATGCAGCATTTGCTCAGTTGTGCTCGTAGAAAATATTGATACCTCTTTTTTGCCAAGGTATAGGTCTGCTTGTTATAGAAAGCCGCTTCGAACCCACTCTTGTTTAAGTCAGAAGCTCGCTCCAATCTTCCTATCTCACGAAAACTCCTTTTTAACTATATCCAAAACAAACTTAGCTTCGTTGTGCTCGTAAAAAATGTTGATCCCCTTTTTTGCTAAGGGATAGACCTGTTCGTGGAAGGAGTCGAGTTCGAACCCATTGCTGTTTAAATTACTTAGGCTTAGATCACTCGAGTTTAAATCCGCAGCTGCTCCAGCCTTACTCTAACAAGATGCCTAAGCAAAACCCAAATCTAAATCCAAACAAAAAAAACAACCCAAAACCCAATAGAAACAAAGCTTAAAATGTTTTGCGATATAGGGTCGATGATGTTCGAACAAAGAACTCGTAGCGTGGTGTACGAGATATGCTCTGGGCTGAAAATCAAAGTATAACCTTTAGTTGCAGATATTTTTTGGGGAGGGGGGAGTTTTTGGCGTGATCGAGCGCCAGTTTCTTTAATAATGTCTAAACTAAGCGATATTGGTATTTCCAAACTTTGACGGTGTTCAAATATTTAGTCGACTTTTCCTACCATAATTAATTAAGACTAAAATTTAGTCTTGTCACATCAAGTGGCTGACTAAGGAGAACGATAAATGCGTATTCAACAACTCAGCGAACTTTTAGATTATGTCGCAACATGCCGCATAGAAATGGCACAGCTTTATAACCGTTTACATGCTCAAGCAGACTCTTCGCGAGTTAAGTTGATGCTGGAGTATTTTCAACAGCATGAGCGCCAAACAGCCGATAACTTAGAAAACTATATCGATGACGCTCCTAAAAAAGTGCTTGATACTTGGTATAAAGATGTGGTTTTTGAAGATTTTATCGCTAACTGCCAAAAGTTAACCTTGCCCGCGAATATGACAGAAGATGATGTATTAGAGTTGCATCTTGATCTCGACAATCGTTTGATTGCGTTGTTGGAGAAAACTGCTAACTCTTCTGCTAATACAGAAACTAAAGGCGCATTAGAAGATTTAGTTAGAGTCGAAAAAATTCAGCAACAGCGCTTAGTTCATAGCAGTATTAGAATGGATGATATCTAGTGACTTGCAATAGCTTGGCAATTAGGCACCGAGAGGTGCCTTTTTTGATCGCTATTGTTTAAAACTTGCTTAACTATAATTGCGGTAGATCAACATTAGTTTATCTATTTGCAGTTTTTGATTCATTTGCACTTAAGCCAAGGCCTTTAAGCTACTAAATTAAACACCGACCCTCGATTAGGAGCTTAAATATGAGCGAGCGAAACTTACTGACAACGCCTTTATTTCTAGCTGAGCAAGTTAGAACTGCTGAAATTGATGCCGTTAATCTTGGTAACGTTAGCTTATATCAATTGGTTGAAAGAGCCGGAGCGGCGGCATTTCAGTTAATAAGTGAAAAGCAAGCCAATGCCGATGAGATCCTTGTTCTTGCTGGTCATGGGAATAACGGCGCTGATGCGTATGTCACGGCTGCTTTGTTATTGGAGGCGGGTTTTGACGTTACCTTACAAGCAAGTACAGCGAGTCGTCCGAGTGAAGAGCTAACAGAGGCTATTCAATGCTTCATCAAGTCTGGTGGAGAGATCTGTGAGTTTAGTGAGACAGAGATTGAACAGGCAATGGTTATTGTGGATGGCCTATTAGGGACTGGGGTTTTAGGTGAACTAAGTGCTGAGCTGACGAGCATTATTAATGCGGTAAACCGAAGTCATGCTTGGGTGCTAAGCTTGGATGTTCCATCTGGGCTCAATCCTGATACTGGCCACGTTACGAGCTGTGCAATAGAGGCTGATGTGACTTTGACTTTTGCAGGTATTAAGCAAGGCTTGCTTACTGGTCGAGCCCGTCATTACTGTGGAGAGTTACTTCTTGCAGAGTTAGGGCTTGATAAGTTCTTAACGCTAGCAAGTGCAGAGCAGATAAGTCGTCAAACATTAGTCAATGCTTTTGTACCGCGTAGAAGAGACGCTCACAAAGGTAATAACGGTAAAGTGTCTATCATAGGTGGCGATCATGGTATGGCTGGAGCTGTTCGCCTAGCCGCTGAAGGATGCTTAAGAAGCGGTGCGGGCTTAGTGACGGTTATTTCTAGACCTGATCACCAACTGATAGTGAGTGCTAATCGGCCTGAATTGATGTTTTGGGCCTGTGAACTGGTCGATATGGAGGTTTACCTAAAGTTAGGTTGGGCTTCAGTATTGGTTATAGGTCCAGGACTTGGTACCAGTGATTGGGGTTATAACTTGCTTAAGGCCGTAGATCTGACAGATAAACCATGTGTTATCGATGCGGACGGTTTAAATCTGCTAAAAACTATGCCTATGACGCGCAAGAATTGGGTGTTGACACCTCACCCTGGAGAAGCGGCGAGGTTGCTTGGTCTTAGCATTGTTGAAGTTGAGCAGGATAGATTTAAGGCCGTAAGGCTACTCCAGCAGAAATATGGCGGTGTCATCGTCCTAAAGGGCCCTGGAACCATTATCTGCAATGGTGATAGGTGTGTTGTAGCACCTGTGGGAAATCCTGGTTTAGCCAGTGGTGGTTGCGGCGATGTACTTGCCGGTGTGATAGGTGGGCTGATGGCCCAAGGTTACAGCAGTATGGAAGCGGCCTGTTTGGGCGTTGTGATCCACGGTGATGCGGCTGATTTAGCGGCTAAATCAGGTGAGCGTGGCATGTTAGCCAGTGATTTGATGCCATATATTCGTCAGTTAGTTAATGAAATCTAGTTTAGAAAGCTAGGTGATTAGGTTAAAGTACTGCATTCTACGCTCTGTTTTAGTTAGGACGCTTTTCGATTCATAATGAATACGCAATCAATGATATTAAATTTAAATGATGAACAAGAAACCGTTAGTTTAGGTGGAAAGCTTGCGAGCCTTATCACGCCTCCCTTAACTGTTTATTTAAGCGGTGATCTAGGTGCGGGTAAGACGACCTTTAGCCGTGGACTTATTCAAAGTTTGGGGCATCAAGGGGCTGTAAAAAGTCCAACCTATACTTTGGTTGAGCCCTATGAGCTAGATAAGTTAGATGTGTATCACTTCGATCTCTATCGTTTATATGATCCAGAAGAATTAGAATTTATGGGGATCCGTGATTACTTTACTCAGCGCAGCTTGTGTATTGTAGAGTGGCCTGACCGTGGTCATGGTTTATTACCGGGTGCTGATATACATATCCATATTAAATATGTTAATACTGGACGACAAGTTGAGTTACAGGCGCTTTCTGTTGCAGGCGAAAAAATATTAGCGGCCCTAAATAATAATGATAATAAACAGTAATATATTTAGAGTATTTTTACTTCTTGTGAGTTTTGGTGCTTCATTTTTTGCGCAGAGTGCGAATAAGCTCGACAGCGTAAGGATTTGGGCTGCGCCAGAGTCAACACGTATCGTTTTTGATTTGAGCCAGTCCCCTGATTATAGCTATTTTACGCTGACAAATCCTTATCGCTTAGTTGTTGACTTAAAAAAATCATCTAACAAAGTTGATTTAAATAAGATTAAAAACAACAGTAAACTCGTCAAAAAGGTGCGTAAGAGCACGCCACCAGAAAAAGGGACTTTGCGCTTAGTTATTGATCTGGTTAAGCCAGTAAAAGCTAACTTATTTGCACTGCCAGCAACTGCCCCATACGGTAATCGTTTAGTGGTTGATTTAGATAGCGGTGGCTCTACAGCAAAAAAGCCTCCAGTTAGTAAGCCAAAAAATCAATTACGAGATGTCATTATTGCAATTGATGCAGGTCATGGCGGTGATGATCCTGGCTCTATTGGGCCGACGGGTATATATGAAAAAAAGTTAGTATTAGAAATATCTAAAAAGGTCGCTAAAAAGATTAATGCGACTCCTGGTATGCGCGCTGTTATGACGCGTACAGGGGACTATTTCGTTAACTTAAATAAGCGCTCTGAAATTGCTCGTAACAGTAAAGCAGACCTTTTAATCTCTATACATGCCGACGCTTTTACCTCTCCTCAGCCCCAAGGTGCTTCGGTATGGGTATTGTCAATGCGCCGTGCCAACAGTGAGATTGGTCGCTGGTTAGAGCAAAAAGAGAAACATTCCGAGCTGCTCGGTGGCGCCGGAGAGATTATACAAAATACAGATAATGAACAGTATCTTGCGATGACATTATTAGATATGTCGATGGATCGTTCTATGGCGATAAGCCATAACATAGCTGGAGATGTACTATCAAATCTAGGACGGGTGACCAAGCTGCATAAACGCAAGCCTGAATCTGCAAGTTTTGCTGTACTCAAATCGCCGGATATTCCCTCTATTTTGGTTGAAACAGGTTTTATCTCTAATCCCAGAGAAGAGCGCTTGTTGTCGCAACGCGATCATCAAAATAATGTCGCTAAAGCCATTCATAAAGGCGTAGTGAAGTATTTTGAAGCCAACCCGCCAGTGAACTCAATGTTGGCCAGTAAAAGCAGTGTTGAGCATAAGGTTCGCAGTGGAGAGTCGCTATCTGTTATTGCCCATCGTTATCAGGTCTCAATAAACAGTTTGAAAAAGGCCAATAACCTTAAATCAAATAGCATTCGAATCGGTCAGAGACTGATTATCCCCAGAGCTTAGGCTGTTAAGAGTAAACCATGGCTATAGAAAAGTTACCGCCTCAATTAGCAAACCAAATCGCAGCAGGTGAAGTGGTAGAACGTCCAGCATCTGTCATTAAAGAGTTAGTTGAAAATAGTCTTGATGCTGGTGCTACACGGGTCGATATTGAGATTGATAAAGGTGGCAGTAAACTTATTCGGATCCGTGATAATGGCTCTGGGATCCCTAAAGAGGATTTAAGTTTAGCGCTGTCACGGCACGCAACATCAAAGCTTAAGTCACTCGATGATTTAGAGGCCATTCTAAGTTTTGGTTTTCGCGGTGAGGCATTGGCGAGTATTAGCTCGGTATCGCGTCTAATCTTAACTTCACGAACCGCTGACCAAACCGAGGCGTGGCAAGCGCATGCCGAAGGCACTGAAATGGCGGTAAAAGTCCTGCCGGCTGCACACCCTGTAGGCTCCACGGTTGAAGCGGTTGATCTGTTTTTTAATACGCCAGCAAGACGTCGTTTCTTAAAGAGTGACAAAACAGAGTTTACTCATATCGATGAGTGGTTAAAGCGTATTGCTTTGGCAAGGCGAGATATTCATTTTACCCTTAAACACAATGGTAAGACGGTACGAAACTACCGACCCGCGAATACTGAGATCCAGTATCTTCAACGTTTAGGGCAGGTTTGCGGCAAAGCATTTGCTGAGACTTGCCTGCGGATTGAGTGTCAGCACAATGATTTAAGTTTGAGTGGGTATCTGCAATCGCCAAGTGCTGCAAACGGCTACAGTGAAACTCAATACTTTTATGTTAATGGACGTTTGGTGAAAGACCGACTGGTTAACCACGCTGTACGTCAAGCTTTTGCGCAGTATGCCCAAGGTGTGTCTCCTGGTTATGTGTTAATGCTTGATCTCGACCCACATCAGGTCGATGTTAACGTGCATCCGGCTAAGCATGAAGTGCGTTTTCACCAAAGCCGTTATGTGCACGACTTTATTTTGCAGGCGCTGCAATCGGCAATGTCTCAATCTATGGAGCTTGGGCTAAATACAGAATCTGACTTGCAGCAAATGCCAGATAGGCAAGTGACCCCAACACGAGGGGCGGTAAGCACGTCTCAGTATTCAGCCAATATTGAACCTAAGCCATCGGCTTCTTATGGTGTACGTGATAGTCATTCTGTTACCCGTCAGAGTGATTATTCGAGTGGCAATTCAAGCTATCGAAGCCCACTTAAACCTGCCGCGAGAAATAATGAGGTTCATATACCATCTCAAAGTAGTATTCGTGCTTACGGGGAATTATTAAGTACACAAACGAATACGCCAAATAGTGGTGATTTAAACGCTCATCAATATGAGCAAGAGTCAACTCGGTCTAGCATTGATCCTTCTGTAGAATACCAGCGTGGGATATCGCACGCGCATGCGGCAAATATGCCAGCGGTTATCGCTGGAGAATATTGGGTGCTAGTTAAAGATGATAAAATATCGTTATTAAGCATTACCATAGTGGCAAAGGCGGCGCTAAAAGCCGAGATCGCAGCTAAGTTTGCACAAGGGCTCGTTGGTCAGCCTTTATTGATGCCGGTCGCCGTTGCAGTTGATGATGATTGGCAAGCTATTATAGACAATCGAGAGCAGTTACTGCGAAAGTTAGGCGTTGAGTTATCAATTCGCCTTGGGCAGTTGATTATTAAGAAAGTGCCCCCATATCTAAGAGATAGTCAATTAGCTGTTTTAATCCCTGAATTATTGCAGTGGATTCAATTAGAATTACCAAGTGATGCAGCGGTTGTTAAGTGGCTTGCTGAACAAGGTGCGAATCGATTTACCTCAGCAGGTGAAGCATGGTTTGCCCTAAATACCTTGCCTGATGATGTGCAGCGCGAGCTTTATAATCAATCCCAAGATTTACCTTGGGAACAATGGATGAAAGAAAATCAGAGTGACCGATAAAAAATCACATAAAGTTATTACCTTAATGGGCCCAACAGCCTCTGGTAAAACCGCATTAGCGATTGAGCTTGTTAAGCAGTATAACTGTGAAATTATCTCTGTGGATTCTGCATTGATTTATAAAGATATGGATATCGGTACCGCTAAGCCAGACGCTGGTGAACAAGCTGCGGCTCCCCATAGCCTGATTGATATTATTGATCCCGCGGAAAGTTATTCTGCGGCAGATTTTAGACGTGATGCATTGGCTCAGATTGAAGATATTTTGAATCGTGGAAAGACGCCATTGCTGGTTGGTGGCACCATGATGTACTTTAAGGCCTTGCTAGAAGGCTTATCACCGCTTCCTGCGGCTGATGAAGCGATTAGAGCGCAGATCGCTAGCGAAGCACAAGAGTTAGGTTGGCAAGCATTACACGATGAATTAAAAGCGATAGACCCTGTTTCAGCAGAGCGAATTCATCCAAATGATCCACAGCGACTCGCTCGGGCGCTAGAGGTATATCGGATCAGTGGCCAATCTCTAACTGAGCTAACTAAGACTAAGTCTGAAGCATTCCCTTACGAAGCGGTGCAATTTGCGATTGCGCCAAGTGATAGAAAGGTGTTACATAAGGCTATAGAAACTCGATTTAAGACCATGCTAACACAAGGGTTTACTGCTGAAGTTGAGGCTTTAAAAGCTCGAGACGACTTACATTTAGAACTGCCATCTATGCGTTGCGTAGGATATAGGCAGTGCTGGCAGTATTTAGATGGTGAAATTGACTATGATACTATGGTCGAAAAAGCTATTGTTGCTACTAGGCAATTAGCCAAACGTCAATTAACATGGTTACGTGGTTGGCCTGATTTAATATGGCTAGAAAGCGGAGCTGAAAATAATCTCGCGGAAGTAATGCGACATAGTCGCTAGCTTATTGGCTACCGCTGTATAATACTAAAACCAAAGATAACGTTTTATCGTATTAGAATAACTATTAATTTTAATTAAAAAGGAAATTAGAAAATGGCAAAGGGGCAATCTTTACAAGACCCGTTTTTGAACGCTTTGCGTCGTGAACGCGTTCCAGTATCTATTTATCTTGTTAACGGCATTAAGCTTCAAGGACAAGTTGAGTCTTTCGATCAGTTTGTTATTTTGCTTAAAAATACAGTAAGCCAAATGGTTTACAAGCATGCCATTTCTACTGTGGTACCTTCACGTCCATTTAACGTGACTAACCATCAGCCGACAAATGGTCAAGCTGGCTATAACGCTCAGCATGACGATAGCGATGAGAAGTAATTTGCTAAGGAGATTGCTTTTTGTTTGATCGTTATGAGGCGGGAGAGAAAGCGGTACTTGTTCATATCGACTTTGCTGATGAAAACAACCGAGAAGACCTAGATGAATTAAAACTTCTGGTTGAATCGGCTGGCGCTCAATCTATAGGAGTCGTTACCACGAGTCGACGTTCACCAGACCGCAGATTTTTTGTGGGTTCAGGTAAGGCGGAAGAGTTGGCTGCGATGGTTGCGGCAACTGATGCAAATGTCGTGATTTTTAATCACGCATTAAGTCCGGCTCAAGAACGAAATCTTGAGCAGCTATGCGAGTGCCGTGTACTCGATAGAACAACTTTGATCTTGGATATTTTTGCTCAAAGAGCGAGAACATTCGAAGGTAAGTTACAAGTGGAGCTAGCGCAATTGCGCCACATGTCAACGCGCTTGATCAGAGGCTGGACGCATTTAGAGCGACAAAAAGGTGGTATCGGTCTTCGTGGTCCAGGTGAAACTCAATTAGAAACCGATAGGCGTCTATTGAGAGGCCGGATCCGCACGATTAATAAACGTTTAGATAAAGTCGATAAACAACGAGGTCAAAGTCGTAGAGCAAGACAGCGCAGCGAGATGTCGACAGTGTCTTTGGTGGGTTATACCAATGCGGGTAAATCGACACTGTTTAATGGTTTAACGACATCAGATGTCTATGCTGCTGATCAACTGTTTGCGACGCTGGATCCAACCTTACGTAAGTTAGATTTACCAGACGGTGATGTGATTCTTGCTGATACCGTTGGTTTTATTAGGCATTTACCCCACGATTTAGTTGCGGCATTTAAAGCAACACTGCAAGAAACACAGCAGGCAGATCTACTTCTGCATGTGGTCGATAGTGCAGATGAAAAAATGGGGGATAACTTTAAGCAAGTACAAAGCGTGCTTAAAGAGATCGATGCTATAGACATTCCACAGTTGATCGTATGCAATAAAATCGATCTATTGGATGAGGTAAAACCTCACATCGACTACGATGATGAGGGGACACCAATTAGAGTCTGGGTTTCTGCTCAGCAGCAAAAAGGCTTGGAATTAGTTGAAGAGGCGATTAACCAACTCGTTGGTAAGGCAACTCGAGAGCTAACCTTGCAAATCCCTGCTTCGGCGGGGCATTATCTCGGCCAGTTTTATAAACTGGATGTAATACAGCAGAAAGAGTATGACGATCTGGGGAACTGTATGATTTCTGTTCGCTTGTTGGAGGCCGATTGGCGCCGACTCGTAAAACAGAGCCAAGGTGAAATAGAGACTTTTGTCGTCGACACCGTCGTCGCATAATTAAGTATTTTAGTAATCTCGTTTATTTCATACACTTATGGAGTACTAAATGGCTTGGAACGAGCCCGGTAACAAGGGTCAAGACCCTTGGGGAAATAAGGGTGGTAATGATAAAGGACCACCAGATCTAGATGAAGTTTTTCGTAATCTTTCTAAGCGCTTCGGCGGGAAAGGCAATGGCTCAGGTGGCAGCGTTAGCGGTGTCAGTTTAATAATAGTCCTTGTTATTGCCGTTGTTGTATGGGGCCTTTCTGGCTTCTATACAATTAAAGAGGCTGAGAAAGGTGTAGAGCTCCGTTTCGGTGCATATATTGGTGAAGTTGATCCAGGCCTTCAATGGAAAGCCACTTTTATTGATGAAGTGACACCAGTAAACGTACAAACCGTTCGCTCAATTCCGGCTTCTGGAAGCATGCTGACAGCCGACGAGAACGTCGTTCTTGTTCAGCTTGATGTTCAGTATCGAGTGAATAACGCTGAAAATTATTTGTATAACGTAGTTGATGCAGACTCTAGTTTGCGTGAAGCAACAGATAGTGCGCTTCGCTATGTTATCGGCCATAACACTATGGATGATATTTTGACTACGGGTCGAGATAAAATTCGTCGTGATACATGGGATGAAATTGAGCGAATTATCAAGCCTTATAAATTAGGCATTGTGGTTGTTGATGTGAACTTCTTGCCTGCACGTCCGCCAGAAGAGGTGAAAGATGCCTTTGATGACGCTATTGCAGCACAAGAAGATGAACAGCGCTTTATTCGTGAAGCTGAAGCATATTCTCGCCAGTTAGAGCCAAAGGTTCGTGGTACTGTGCAGCGTATGGATCAACAAGCAATAGCTTATAAGCAAAGAGAAATCTTAGAGGCAAAAGGTAAAGTGGCTCGTTTTGAACAGCTATTACCTGAGTATCAAGCTGCACCTGAAGTGACTCGTGAACGTATGTATTTTGATACGATGCAAGAAGTTCTGAGCGGTACAAGCAAAGTACTTATTGATGCTAAAAATAGCGGTAACTTAATGTATCTACCGTTAGATAAGCTGATGCAGAATAACCAAGCACATAATTCTTCAAGCACTAAGAGTAAACCGGCAACGCCTGTTATGTCAGTAAATAGTACAACTAATAATAACAGCATGCCTCTTGATGGTCGCCCATCTCGAGGTGAACGTCCGTCGGGGAGGAACTAAGTGATGGGTAGATTTACAGCGATAATCGTAGCGGTACTTATTGCGATCTCTTTATCTTCACTTTTAGTTGTGAATGAAGGCGAGCGTGCCATCGTTTCTCGATTTGGTAAGGTACTTAAAGACGACGGCGTGACGCGTGTTTATGCTCCTGGACTTCACTTGAAGATCCCTATGCTTGATAAAATTAAGTTTATGGATTCGCGAGTGCAAACTCTGGATGGTGCAGCAGATCGTTTTGTAACCTCTGAGAAAAAAGACTTAATGGTCGATTCATACGTGAAATGGCGCATTAAAGATTTTGAACGTTATTACCTTTCTACCAACGGTGGTATTAAGGCTAACGCAGAGACCTTGCTACAGCGTAAGATCAATAACGATCTTCGTACCGAGTTTGGCCGTAGAACGATTAAAGAAATTGTTTCTGGAAGCCGCGATGAATTGCAATCAGATGCACTTAAAAATGCAGCTGAGAGTGCTCAAGACTTAGGTATTGAAGTCGTCGATGTGCGTGTTAAGCAAATTAACTTACCAGCAAACGTCAGTACTAGTATTTACCAGCGTATGCGTGCAGAACGTCAAGCTGTGGCTAAAGAGCATCGCGCTCAAGGTCAAGAGCAAGCGGAAATTATCCGTGCTAAGACTGATGCCAGTGTGACGATTCAAACTGCAGAAGCTGAGCGTAAAGCTTTGACTATTCGCGGTGAAGGTGATGCTGAGGCGGCTAAGATTTATGCAGATGCATATACTAAAGATCCTGAGTTCTTTAGCTTTATGCGAAGCTTAGATGCTTACAGAGCAAGTTTCTCTGGTAACAATGACGTCATGGTGCTAGAACCTGATAGTGAGTTCTTTAGATACATGAATAGTGCATCTGGAAAATAATTTTCCTAAAGATGTATAAAAAGGCCTAACGCAAGTTAGGCCTTTTTTTATGCAAATTTAATCTACTTTAGCAGCTAACGCTAATTCCTACCTATTCAGTCAACTATCATCTTATAGTCTGCAAAAATTCATTAATATGACTTAAGTTACTAATTTAGTAGACAATGAATGAAATGTTTTTGAATGTTCTGCTACAAGAAATGAGCATTTTTGTTGGTGCTGATGCGTGCTTTTTATGCAGAAGTAGCACGAAAAGCAACATAGTTAACTAAGTTGAGTGTTTTAACTATGATCTGCTTCTAATTTTTGGCTATAATGAGCCCCGCCTCAAGTTTAGATTTGAATTTCGGTTTAAATCAGCTTTGAAGAAGATAGATAAAACAAAAATTCCAACACTCTCTGGAGACAAGTGGATGAGCAATGCGCCAGTCAATACCGGACGCCGCAGATTTCTGACCGCAGCCACCGCCGTAGTCGGTGGTGCTGGTGCCGCTGCTGTAGCGGTTCCGTTTATAAAGTCATGGAATCCGAGTGCCAAAGCGAAAGCAGCAGGTGCGCCGGTAGAAGTAAACATAAGTAAAGTAGAGCCAGGTCAACTTATTCGAGTTGAGTGGCGCGGTAAGCCTGTTTGGGTTGTTCGTCGTACGCAGGAGATCTTAGATGGTCTACCAGCAATCGATGCTCAGCTTCGCGATCCAGACTCTGTTGAACCACAGCAGCCTGCATATGCGCAGAACCCTGAGCGTTCAATTAAGGCCGAGTATTTCATAGCCGTTGGCCTATGTACTCATCTTGGTTGTTCTCCAACTTACCTACCTGACACGTTTGGTGAACAAGTTGAAGGCGTAGCCTCTGGCTTCTTCTGTCCTTGTCACGGTTCTAAGTTTGATATGGCTGGTCGTGTATTCCAAGGTGTACCAGCGCCATTGAACCTAGTTATCCCTCCACATCAATATATTGATGATAGCACCGTGATTATCGGTGTTGATACAGGAGCTGCGTAATGGTTAAGAATCTTATCAACTGGATTGATGAACGCATTCCTATGACCGCGACGTATAACCGTCATGTTGGTCAATATGCGACACCAACCAACTTTAACTTCTGGTACTTTTTTGGCTCACTAGCCATGTTAGTACTAGTTAACCAGTTACTAACTGGTATCTGGTTAACAATGAACTACGTACCAACTGCTGAAGGTGCGTTTGCCTCGATTGAATACATCATGCGTGATGTTGAGTACGGTTGGTTGCTGAGATATATGCACTCCACCGGTGCTTCAGCCTTCTTTGTGGTTATCTATCTTCATATGTTCCGTGGCCTTATCTACGGTTCATACCAGAAGCCTAGAGAGCTACTGTGGCTATTCGGTATGCTTATCTTCCTTGTGTTGATGGCAGAAGCCTTTATGGGTTACTTACTTCCTTGGGGACAAATGTCTTACTGGGGAGCACAGGTAATTATCTCATTGTTTGGTGCAATCCCTGTTATTGGTGATGACCTAACATTGTGGATCCGTGGTGACTTTGTTGTCTCTGGCGCAACCCTTAACCGTTTCTTCGCATTGCACGTTATTGCATTGCCGCTCGTGCTTGTTGTATTGGTGTTTTTACACCTTATTGCACTGCATGAAGTGGGTTCTAACAACCCAGACGGTATTGAGATTAAGAAGAACAAAGATGAGAATGGCTGGCCAAAAGATGGTATTCCATTCCACCCGTACTACACAGTTAAAGACATTATGGGCGTCGCTGGCTTCCTAATCGTCTTCTGTTATGTGCTGTTCTTTATGCCTGAAGGTGGCGGTTACTTCCTTGAGAAGCCGAACTTTGAAGCGGCAAATCCAATGAAGACGCCTGAGCATATTGCACCGGTTTGGTATTTCACACCGTTCTACGCAATCTTGCGTGCAATCCCTGACAAGTTAATGGGTGTTATCGGCATGGGCTTAGCCATTGCGGTACTGTTCATCTTGCCATGGTTAGACCGTTGTAGTGTTAAGTCTATTCGCTACCGTAGCATGGCTCACAAGCTGAACATCAGTCAGTTTGCTGTTTCGTTCGTAGTATTGGGTTACTTAGGTGCAGTTCCTGCTACTCCAGCCCTGACGATTGCGGCGCGTATCTTTACTGTGACTTACTTTGGCTTCTTCTTACTACTTTGGATTTACAGTAAGAATGAAAAGACTAAGCCTGTACCAGAGAGGTTGACACACTAATGAAAAAATTATTAATCGCATTAGTTGCATTGGTCCCGACATTGGCAGTTGCTGCCGGTGGCGGAGCACCTCTAGAGAAAGCTAACATCGACTTAAATGACCAAGCGTCGTTGCAACGTGGACTGGCTCTATTCCAAGAGAATTGCGCAGGTTGTCATAGCACTCAGTATCAGCGTTATGATCGTGTAGCGACAGATCTAGGTGTTCCAATCGATGAGATGCGTGCTCAATACCTGCCTGAAGGTGCCAAGATTGGTGAGTTGATGGAGAACGCCATCCCTGATGCTGATGCATCTAAGTGGTTCGGTGCTTCACCACCAGACTTAACTTTGGTTGCCCGAGTACGTGGTGAAGATTGGATTTATTCATACCTACATGGTTTTTATAAAGATGAAAGCCGTCCATTTGGTGTCAATAATACTATTTTTCCACTAGTTGGTATGCCACACGTACTTGAAGACCTTCAAGGTCTTCCGGTTAAACAAGAAGATGGAACACTAGTTGCTACCGGTGGTGCCTTAACAGCTGAAGAGTACGATCAAGTGGTTCGTGATATCACAGGCTATTTGGTTTACTCCGGTGACCCAGTCAAACTAGAGCGTGAAAGACTAGGTTGGTGGGTGATGGGCTTCCTGTTCATATTCTTTATTGTGGCCTACCTCTTAAAGAAAGAGTACTGGAAAGATGTACACTAACCCCAAATAAAGGTTAGAATGTATTATCCGCAAATTGTAAACGGGGAGCCTTGCTCCTCGTTTGCGTTTGCATTTTTTGCTTTTTATTTGTGAATCCCGGAGGGTATCAATGGCTGTTGCTGCCAACAAACGCTCAATCATGACCCTGTATTCAGGTGCAGACGACCTTTATAGTCATCAGGTACGTATCGTACTAGCTGAAAAAGGTGTAACCGTTGATGTTCTACAGGTAGATCCTAATGAGATCCCTGAAGACTTGATCGAGCTTAACCCGTACAACACAGTGCCAACTTTGGTAGACAGAGAGCTAGTGCTTTATAACTCTCGTATCATTATGGAATACCTAGATGAGCGTTTTCCTCATCCTCCATTAATGCCTGTTTATCCGGTTTCACGTGGTCAAACTCGCCTTTGGATGCACCGCATCGAAGAAGATTGGTATGCACTTGTAGAACGTATCAGAAAGGGTGACCGTGCTGATGCTGCGCGCAAAGAGCTACAAGAAGGCCTAACGGCTATTGCACCTATCTTTGGTGAAGTGCCTTACTTCATGAGCGAAGAGTTTGGTCTAGCTGATTGCTATCTTGGCCCACTATTGTGGCGTCTTCCAGTACTAGGTATCGAACTTGATAGCCGTACTGCTAAAGATATCAAAGCTTACATGACACGTTTATTTGATCGTGAATCATTCAAAGCTTCTTTGACTGAGACTGAGCGCGAAATGCGCATGGGTATCTAATGAAAGAGCTAACCCCGAATCGTCCATATTTGCTGCGGGCTTATTATGATTGGTTGATGGATAACCAGTTAACGCCCCATGTTGTTGTTGATGCTTACGTGCCAGGCACGCAAGTACCACAGCAATATGTTAAAGATGGTCAAATTGTACTTAATATTACCGACAGTGCTGTAGGTGGCCTACAGATCACGAATGAGTTTATTGAGTTCAGTGCGCGTTTTGGCGGTGTTCCTCAGCAAGTACTATTGCCTATGGCTTCTATTGTCGCTATCTATGCCCGTGAAAATGGTGCAGGTACGGTCTTCGAAATCGAAGAAGCGTATCAATTAGATGATGATATGGAAGACACCGGCCTTTCTGTCGTGAAAGAACCTGTTGTTGAAACGAGCGAGCCAGAGACCGAAACTGTAGAGGCTAAAGAGCCAAAACGACGCGGTCATTTAACCTTGGTAAAGTAAGTTTCCAGTGTTTTAAAAAGCCAGTCTATAGACTGGCTTTTTTGTATCTACATTATTGTTAGTTTGCAGGCTATATTGTGTAGATGATAACGCACTCGCTCTGTGGTAGCATCTGCGCCCAAATCATCCACATTTTGTTTTATTGTGACTCTAGAGCGGCTTAACGGCTTTGGCTTAAGGCAATAAAACCAGCAATATAGGTTCTTGGATCTTTTATGATCTTAATGATCGACAATTACGACTCATTTACTTTTAATTTGGTGCAGTATTTCCAGCAGCTTGGGCAAGAGATCTTAGTTAAGCGTAATGATGAAATCACGATTGATGAGATCGAGTCTTTAGCGCCCAGCCATATTGTGATTTCTCCAGGACCATGTACGCCGAACGAGGCGGGATTATCGCTGTCGATCATTGAGCATTTTGCTGGCCAGTTACCTATTCTTGGGGTTTGTTTAGGGCATCAAGCGATAGCGCAAGTTTTTGGTGCTAATGTCATCAGGGCTAAGCGAGTGATGCACGGTAAAACCAGTGCCATAGCTCATACCGATAGCGGCTTATTTAGTGGCTTGAATAATCCACTTACCGTGACTCGCTACCATTCCTTACTGGTAGACGCTATTCCCGATGGCTTTGTTATGGACGCGTGGTTTGATGATCCTGTTCATGGCCGCGAGATCATGGCGATGAGCCAGCCTACGAAGAAGATCTATGGGGTGCAGTTCCATCCAGAGTCAATTTTGACGCAGCAAGGTCATGAGCTGTTATCGAACTTCATCAAAATAAGTTAACTCAACGGGTTGATAAAGCCTCTTAAATACTTTAGCTGACTGCTTTAAGCATAGGCTGGCCACCATAAAGTGTATGCGCCTAATTTTCACTCAGCATCTTTCTAGTTCTTACTGCTTGTCTCTTTGCTTAGACGTTATCGATATCCCCTATACGACCACTAACTGTTACAAATTTAACTATTTTTTCAGACAAGTCCGTTGCGAAAGTGTGGTATAAAAGTCGGCAAAAATACCAATAATAATAGGGATGGATATGAAAAGCGTCATTCGTCATGTCGGCTTTAGTGCACTTTCACTGGCAGTATTAGCAGGTTGTAGTGCAACCACGGTTTCTCCTGAGCAAGCTCAAGTCGCGGCTCAAAGTACAAGTCAAACAACTCAAGTTGCCTTATCGGCGCCTCCTCAAGTCGATCAGGCATTGACCTTAAACCAAATCATGGCTAATCCTGATTGGATGGGGCTATTTGCTAAAGGTGCTTATTGGAGTGATGACGGTCAGTCTATCTACTTTGCCAGACAAGCCCACGGCGCCCCGACTAAAACCTATTATCAGCAAGGCATCAATGGCACGGTGGCAAGCGAATTAGCGTTAAATCAGCTGCATAGCGCCGATCAACGCCGTGGCGTGCTCAATAATGACAAGACGCGTAAAGCCTATATCTACCAAGGCAACTTGTTCGTTAAAGATCTAAACAGCGGCAAGGTGGCTCAACTTACTCGTCAAAACACCGCTATTGATGGTGTGCGCTTTTTAAATAATGGCGATATTGCTTATTGGCAGGGTGATAACATTTTCAAAATTCACCAAAATTCAGGTTTGGTTGAAGAGATTGCCAATATCAAGATGGCGGTCGAACCTAAAGGCGTACAACAACCATCAAGCTATATTGCTAAGCAACAACACAGACTTATCCAGTATGTAGCGATGCAGCAAGATAACGCTACAGCGAAACAAGACTATAAGGCTGAGCTTGCTAAAGCCGATCCGACGATGTCGGCAAAGACTTGGTATTTAGGCGATAAAGAGGTCGTGACCAATTTAAGCCTGTCACCCGATGGACGCTATGTGATTGTTGCGCTAAAAGATAAAGATTATAGCTGGCGTGGTGAGCATGACATTATGCCCAATTACCTAGGTAAAGACGGTTATGTTGATGCAGTGCCTGCACGTGCGCGCGTTGCTGAAGATAACAATCCAGGTGAGCGACTAGTACTGTTAGATCTTGATACTCACGCTAAGAAAGACATAAGCATCGAAGGTCTAACAGGCTATGACGAGGATGTACTTGCTGCGGTAAAAGCTGAGAATGCTAAAGCCAAAGGTGAGAGCTACAAGAGTGAGAAATCACCACGTAACTTGCAACTGATGCAAGATTGGGGCTGGGCACAAAGCGCTATTCAGTGGTCTGAATCAGGCGGTAACGTGGCTGTGATGCTTGAAGCTGTCGACAATAAAGACCGCTGGATAGCAACAGTAAATCTAGATAAAGCTAGCTTAACGACCCAGCACCGCCTGCACGATGATGCCTGGGTTAACTACAATTTTAATCAGTATGGCTGGTTACCAAATAGCGATAACCTGTATTACCTATCCGAAGAGACTGGTTTTTCACATATTTACCTTAAGCAGCAAGGTAAAAAAGCCAAAGCGTTAACTCAAGGTCAATTTGTTGTTAGTGATATCACCTTAGGCCCTAAAGCGCAGTTTATCTACTACAAGGCAAATAAGACCCATCCTGGTATCGATAACGTTTACCGTGTTGAAATAGCCACAGGTAAAGATGAGCCGTTAACCGAGTGGCAAGGCCAGCTTGATTACACTCTAAGCCCAGATGGCACTGCACTGCTACTAAACGCATCGACGCGTATTAAGCCTGCTGAGCTATTTGTGCAGCCTATTGGTGGCGAGCTTAAACAGTTAACCGATTACACCAGCGATGATTTTAAAAATTACGCATGGCAGGCGCCAGAAGTCGTTGCAGTGCCATCGACCCACGGTGCTGGTGATGTTTACGCGCGGGTTTACCTACCTCAGGGTTACAGTCAAGACAATGCAGACAAGTATCCTGCGGTGATCTTTAACCACGGTGCTGGTTACCTGCAAAATGCTCACTATGGTTTCTCTGGTTACTTTAGAGAGTTCATGTTCCATAACTTACTCGCTCAACAAGGCTACGTGGTGATGGACATGGATTACCGTGGTTCTAAAGGATATGGACGTGATTGGCGCACGGCGGTTTACCGTCAAATGGGCACGCCAGAAGTTGAAGATCTTAAAGATGGTGTTAACTGGATGGCGGCTAACGTCAATGTTGATGCGGGTAAGGTTGGCACTTATGGTGGTTCTTACGGTGGTTTCTTAACATTTATGGCGTTATTTAATGAGCCTGAGTTATTCCAAGCGGGAGCTGCTCTGCGCCCTGTGACCGACTGGGCACATTATAACGCGCCATACACATCAAACATTTTAAATACGCCAGATGTCGATCCTATCGCTTATGAGCGTAGCTCGCCAATTGAACATGCACAGGGATTACAAAAACCATTGCTTATTATGAGTGGCGTATTGGATGACAACGTGTTTTTTCAAGATAGCGTGCGTCTAGTGCAGCGTTTGATTGAGCTTGAAAAGCCGATGTTTGAAACGGCGATTTATCCGGTGGAGCCACATGGCTTCCGTCAGCCATCGAGTTGGTTGGATGAATACCGCCGTATCCACAAGCTATTTGAGCAAGAACTTAAAAAATAGCTTTGAATTTAGTGCTTAAGCTAAAGGCTCCCATAGGGAGCCTTTTTGCTTTGATTAATTCGTCCAGAAGGTGGGTTCTGTATTTTTTATCCGTCAGCTTTAGCAAAACTTATGTTTAATGGGTAGACTGGTAGCAATAGTTATAGGGAGCATGTTTATCAGTGGCAATTTCGGTCGCAGGTGGGGTTAAGCCTGCACAAATCATAGAGATAGAACATCGACTACTAAAGCAGTTGATCGTCGGTCGGGGTAAGTCTATTAGCATGGACGATGAGCCTAATGCCGATCTAGAAGATGATGCCAATAAACTAGAGATTGAACGTGAGGCCATCCGTGAAAGGTTAGCTAAGCAGAATCAAGCCAAGGCCATCTTTGAGGCTGTCTCTACGCAATTGCTAAGCAGTGTGAATAACAGCATTGAGCATCAACTCTCGTCACCGGAGCAGGTACTTAAGCAGTCAAAGCTAGATGATAAACAGATCATCTTGCTAGAGTTGCTCTATTCAGATCAGGTTGACTTAGCGCGTATTCGACCATTGGTCACCGCTCTACCTTGGCTTGAGCGTGACTTAGTGAATATGGTTAACAGTTCCACCTTTAGGCACCGTAGGCCTAAGTCTTCTGATGTGCAGGTAACCGATGTTAAGTTGGTGCTTAACTATATTGGGATTGAAAACCTCCAGGCATTAGTACCTTATTTTTGCCTTAGAAATTTAATGCCTACAGGGCAACCGCAGATGCTGTGGTTGACTCGAAAATTTTGGCGTTACAGTATCGTAGCCGCTATTGCTGCCCAAGCTTTAGCTGCCATACACCAAAAAGCCCCAGCCTTTATTTATAGTTGTAGCTTAATGAGCCAACTGGGTGCCACTTGTGTGATTAATCAATGTGCAACGACATTTGATGACATGTGGGGGACGTGGCTTAGAGAGGCGAGCGCAAGCCGAGATAAAGAGCTCTATGATGCGGTGATGGCAACAGAGTTTCCTGCAAGTGATGTGTACCAGCAAGTCTTAAGTCATGGTCGGACGCTTAATTGGCAACTCCTTAGCTTACTTAAGTTTGATGAGAGCCGCTTGACCAAAACCTTTAAGTCGATCGATACAAGCCTTAAATACGCAGAACTTGATGAAGACTCGGCGTTAATAGAACGCGCTAATTGCTACGCCAAAGTCTATTTACTAAAAGAAGTAGACAATATTAGCGCTGCAGAATGCCGATTAATGTTTGATTATTACCAGCTCTCGCAGCAAGAACAGATCCGTTTGGATGCGCAAAACTTCCGTAAGCTTACCCTGTTTTAAGCTGGCCATTGTGCCATGCCTTAATTAAATCGAGTGAATAAACCTGTTTTGAGGTTCGCTTTCTATTCGCTTTTAGCCGAGTTAATAGATTAACCTTTCCACTTTGTGTAAAAAACTTGTTTGAAATCGATTATTGTTACAGCATGTCTGGTTGAATTTTAAACTAAGTGGCAATGCTTGTTATTTGGCTTTTTGAGCCTTTTATGTGCACTTTATGCAATATTGAGCAGACGCAACATGACCCGGTTTGAGTCGCTATAAATGGTATACAATATTGGTTGACTTGTAAGGCCTGTAATTTATCGATTTAAACGGGTGTTTTATCAGTGGTTATCTATATAAACCTTAACTAATTAGAACTGAATGCGGCCATTAGTTATTCATTAACTGTGAATAACTAATGGAATTGGGTGCTAGATAACTTTTTTATGACTATTTATGCTTAAAGCCCCGCTATATCTGCTTTGTTAATTCTAAAACTCAAATCTTTATGCAGTGTTTACGCTCTTCCTCCTCTTGATGATTGTTAAAAACTGGTATTTTGATCACATTTTCGCTAATAATGTCCTTCTAGCTAAACAAACAATCGCCATGTCACCAACAAAAGATAAAGACATTGAGCGGAATACGACCAGCTAATAAGGTCGATAATGACAAAGGATGAGAAGGAATGAGCGTAACTATGAATCTTACACGTGCCCAATTTGATGAAGTTATGGTGCCTAACTATGCGCCTTCAGCGGTTATTCCAGTTCGTGGCGAAGGTAGCCGAGTTTGGGATCAAGAAGGTAAAGAGTACATCGACTTTGCTGGTGGTATTGCGGTTAACTGTTTAGGTCATTGTCATCCAGCTTTGGTTGGCGCGCTAAAGACTCAAAGCGAGAAGCTTTGGCATCTATCTAACGTAATGACTAACGAGCCTGCACTAGAGCTGGCGACTAAGCTAGTTGAAGCAACATTCGCCGATCGTGTTTATTTTGCTAACTCGGGCGCTGAAGCAAACGAAGCTGCACTTAAGCTCGTTCGTCGTTATGCAATGGATAAGTTTGGCGCTGAAAAAGACCAAATTATCGCATTTGATAAAGCCTTCCACGGTCGTACTTTCTTCACTGTGAGTGTTGGTGGTCAAGCGGCTTACTCGGACGGTTTTGGTCCTAAGCCACAGAGCATTACTCATGTACCATTTAATGATATTGAAGCATTAGAAGCGGTATTTTCAGATAAAACGTGTGCAGTAATGATGGAGCCATTGCAGGGTGAAGGCGGCATTATTGATGCTGATCCTGAATTTTTAAAAGCGGTTCGTGCACTTTGTGATAAGCATAATGCATTGTTAGTTTTTGACGAAGTTCAAACAGGTGTGGGTCGTCTAGGTGAGTTATATGCTTATATGCGTGGCGATGTAGTACCTGATGTGCTGACAACAGCAAAAGCGCTTGGTGGTGGTTTCCCAATTGCAGCCATGCTAACGACTAAAGAGATCGCTGATCACCTTAAGATTGGTACTCACGGTTCTACCTATGGCGGTAACCCGCTAGCTTGTGCAGTGGGCAATGCAGTGATGGATGTGGTTAATACTCCAGAAGTACTGAACGGCGTAAAACACCGTGAACAACTATTACGCGATGGCTTGAAGAAGATTAACGACAAGTACGATGTATTCTCTGAAATCCGTGGCCAAGGTCTATTGATTGGTGCGGTGGTTAACAATAAGTACCAAGGGCGCGCTAAAGAATTCTTAGTTGCCGCTATTAACGAAGGCGTTATGAGCCTAGTTGCTGGTGCAAATGTTGTTCGCTTTACGCCTTCTTTAGTGATCCCAGAAGCCGATATTGCGGAAGGTCTAGCGCGTTTTGAACGTGCTGTAGCTAAAGTTGTCGAAGCCTAAAAGGCATACGGAGTGTTATCAATGATAACGCTCCTTTTTTGTCTTTAGGATAACTTGAACGTTTCTTGAGCTGTGCTTGTCAAATATTGATAAGGCTGACAGATACGACAAGTGATAGCGAGGAGACTCCTAGATGCTAGTTATACGTCCAATCCGATCGACTGACTTTAAAGCGCTATATCAAATAGCTGAAGAGTCAGGGCATGGATTCACATCTCTACCGGTAAATGAAGCACTACTCCGCAGAAAAATTGCTCGAGTAGAAGAATCATTTACTAAGCAGATCGATAAACCTTTCGATGAAGGTTACTTGATGGTACTAGAAGATACCGAAACCGGTGAGGTTGTGGGTACTTGTGGTATTGAGGCTGCGGTAGGTATGGTCGATGCTTTTTACCATTATCGATTAGGGACAGAGGTTTACCACTCTGAGCAAATCGATGTACGTAATGAGGTCGAAACCTTAACCCTTTGCCACGATTACACTGGCGCAGCCGAGCTTTGTACACTTTTCCTACGTGGAAGCTACCGTAAAAATAATAACGGCCGCATGCTTTCAAGAAGTCGCTTTCTGTTTCTTGCTCAGCACGCTGAGCGCTTTGGTGAAACGGTTATTGCAGAGATGCGTGGTGAGAGTGACGAAGATGGTAACTCACCTTTTTATGGCTGGCTGCAAGAGCACTTCTTAGGGATCGATTTTGTGCAGGCCGACTATCTTTCAGGCTTAAGCCAAAAAGCATTTATGGCAGAAATGATGCCTAAGAATGCGGTTTACGTATGTTTATTGCCAAAAGAAGCGCAAAAGGTCATTGGTGAAGTTCATGCCAATACTCGTCCAGCACTTAACCTGCTGCAAGCGGAAGGTTTTAGGTGCCGTGGTTATGTTGATATTTTTGATGGTGGCCCGACAGTTGAATGCCATATAAATGATATTCGCTCGGTACGTGAAAGTCGTTTACTAACCATTACCATAGGTGACACGCCAGTCGGTGCTGCAAGCTATATCGTTTCAAATACCCAATTAGCCGATTATCGGGCTACAGCTGCTAATTTAGTTGTAGTCGAAGACAGCGATGACGTGATCTTAGATGCACAAACTGCAGCAGCCCTTATGGTTGCAGATGGTGAGCAGATCCGTGTATTGCCAATGTAGGAATAGAAAATGACACAATTTATTGAAGGTAAGTGGGTTGCAGGTTTAGGTCACGAAGTGACATCTATTAATCCTGCCAACCAAGAAGTAATTTGGAATAGTAAAACTGCCACACCAGAGCAGGTATCTCAAGCTGTTGATGCCGCACGTAACGTGCAATTTGACTGGTTTATGCTTGGCTTTGATGCACGCCTAGCCATTGTTGAAGCTTATCGCGATCAACTTGAAGCTCACAAAGCCGAAATGGCTGAAGTGATTGCACAAGAAACCGGTAAGCCACAGTGGGAAACTGCGACAGAAGCAGGCGCAATGATCGGCAAGATCGGCCTTTCAGTTGCTGCTTACCATAAGCGTACTGGTACATCTGAAAACGATACACCTGCAGGCCGTGCGGTATTACGCCATAAGCCACATGGTGTAGTTGCGGTATTTGGGCCCTATAACTTCCCTGGCCATCTACCAAATGGTCACATAGTACCTGCGCTGCTTGCGGGTAATACCGTGGTGTTTAAGCCATCAGAACTGACGCCAAAAGTCGCTGAGCTGATGCTTAAGCTATGGGAAAAAGCCGGTTTGCCAGCGGGTGTGATTAACCTCGTTCAAGGCGAAGTCGAAACCGGCAAGGCGCTCGCAGCTCATCCACAAATTGATGGTCTGTTCTTTACCGGTAGCTCGCGCACTGGCCATATCTTGCATCAGCAGTATGCTGGCGATCCTGGCAAGATCTTAGCACTAGAGATGGGCGGTAATAACCCGCTTATCATCAAAGATGTCGCCGACACTAAAGCCGCTGTTCACGACATCATTCAGTCTGCCTATATCTCAGCAGGCCAACGTTGTACCTGTGCACGTCGTCTTTATGTTGAAAAAGGTGCGGCAGGTGACGAATTGCTTGAGCAACTTGTTGCGGCGATAAAGCAGATCAAAGTAGGGCCATGGAACGCACAGCCACAGCCGTTCATGGGGTCGATGATTTCTGAGACTGCTGCAAAAGGCATGGTCAGCGCACAGCGTAACTTGATTAACTTAGGTGGTAACTCTCTGGTTGAGTTGACTCATATCGAATCGGGGACAGGCCTTGTTTCTCCTGGTTTGATTGATGTCACCGATGTGATTGAGCTGCCAGATGAAGAGTATTTTGGCCCACTATTGCAAGTCGTACGTTATAGCGATTTTGATGAAGCTATCAAGCTCGCTAACGCGACTCGCTATGGTCTTTCGGCTGGCATTTTAGCTGATAGCCGTGAAGATTATGACTACTTCCTTGCACGTATTCGTGCTGGTATTGTTAACTGGAATAAGCAGATCACAGGTGCTTCTGGTGCCGCACCATTTGGTGGTGTTGGTGCATCGGGTAACCACAGAGCGAGTGCGTTCTATGCCGCAGATTATTGTGCCTACCCAGTAGCGTCAGTTGAGGCCGATGCGGTCAGTCTGCCTGCAACATTGAGTCCAGGTTTGAGTCTTTAAACTCAAGTCGCAAATTCAAAGGGGAAGCGCTCGGGGCGCTTCCCCTTTGTTTATATCAGGCCTCTTGCTAAGAGAGCTGATATGACAAAACAGATATGACAACAAGTAAGCACCATCCCTAAAATGTGTACCGCCGCGTGATCTAAACCAACTAACTAAATAAACAGGTCAACACGCAGGCGTAAGGAGCTAATAATGCACACGAATGTAAACACACTATTTGAAGCGCTTTGGCAAGACTATATCGACATGACGCCCTCGGCAGCGAAAGTTCATCAGCTATTGTCTAAAGGCGGGGCGATAATTAACGATCATATTGCGCTGCGTACTTTTAATATTGCCAAGGTTAATCTTGAAGTATTGTCTGCACATTTCGAGTCTATCGGCTATGTAGCTTGTGGCGATTACAAATTTGAAGCCAAGAAGCTCAACGCTAAGCATTTTGAACATCCTGACAGTACACAGCCAAAAGTATTTATTTCTGAATTGTTAGTTGAAGAGTTTAGCGATGAACTGCAAGCGACGGTTAATGGCTTAATTGAGCAGATCGATAAGGATGCAACCACAGCCGACAACTTCTTGTACTCAGGCCGTCACTGGCAGCTTGATACTAAGACTTATGAAGCGCTATTAGCTGAGAGTGAATACGCTGCCTGGGTTGCAGCATTTGGTTATCGTGCTAACCATTTCACGGTATCGATTAATTATCTACCAGGCTATGAAACCATATTTGAAGTTAACGATGCTTTAAAAGCCGCAGGCTTTGTATTGAATGCATCGGGTGGTGAAGTAAAGGGCAGTCCAGAGGTATTACTGGAGCAGTCATCGACGATGGCAGATAGGATCCCTGTTAGCTTCTCTGACGCAGTGATTGACATTCCTAGCTGTTTTTATGAGTTTGCTTTACGTTATCCCAAAGCCGACGGGGAGCTTTACACAGGCTTTGTAGCAGCTTCTGCGGACAAGATTTTTGAAAGCACTAATGTTAATGGCTAGGCGTTAATCACTAGTTGTTAATGGCTAAGTGTTAGTTGCTAAGTGTAAAACCTAATGCAAATGGTTAGCTCAACGCGCCAGCCTAAATTAAGTCTTTAACATGCTGCATAAAAAACCGGACGCGAGTCCGGTTTTTTTATGGTTTTAGTACCTTGAATTTTAATTAAGCTTTATACCAATCAGTATAGAAGTTGATCTACTCAGAACGTTTTTTGGCAAACTAATTCAAGGCGAATAACTGAAAGAATGGTTGCTCCCTTGTGAAGTTGTTCAACGTAGAAGTAGGCAGTCAAATTGGTATTAGAAGAGCAAGGTGACTTTCAGCCCGGATAAGCTTTTACTGTGTTCAAACTTGAGTTCAATCTTGTATTGCTCTGCGATATCTTTAACAATCGACAAGCCTAAGCCGTGGCCCATCGTTGCCTCATCGAGACGTTTGCCCCTGTGGGTCAGTTGCGCTAGCTCTTCTGTTTTCACCCCTGGCCCATCATCTTCAATCGTCAATTTAAGCTGCTGATCTTGATAGCTAATACAGACTCTGATCTCTGAACTTGCCCATTTATAAGCGTTATCCAGTAGATTGCCTAAAAGCTCCATACCGTCTTCACGATGCATAGGTAATCGGGTAATCGCGCTGGGAATGTCAAAGCGGCAGTGAATAGACTTAGTGCGGTGAACCTTATTAAGGGTTTGAGCCAAATCTTCAATATCTTTTGGTAGTTGCATCTGCGCCGCCGGAAGCATGTCGCCAGTGATCCGCGCCGCCGCAAGCTTACGCTCAATCATCTTATGGACTAAATCGAGCTGTTTTTGCATGGCTTCAGCCGCGTCAGGGTCTTTTAAATAAAGAGCCTCAACCTGTTGCTGCATAACCGCTAAGGGAGTTTTTAAACCGTGACTAAGATTACCCAAATTATTGCGGCTACGTTCGATCTGCTTACTAGAATAGGCAAGCAGCTCATTATAGTTTTTGGCTAACGGCTGCAGCTCAAGTGGAATAGAGTTGAGATCGAATGAGGAAATCTCGCCTTCGCGTAATTTGGCTAAGGTGTCTTTCATCTGATTTACGGGTTTGAATGACTGTCGTAGCACCAGGAAAATACCGGTGATCATTGCTAGCAACATGGCCAGGTTGACGATAAGTTTTGTGCCGTAGACTTCAGAAAAAATCTTGCGACCGATACTTAAGTCCTGAGCCACCGTAAGTGTGGCGCTAAGACCTGATGTATCAGATTTTAGACCGATAGAGAGTAGCTGGATATCGTGATTTTGCGGTCCTTTAGTCTGCCAGGCACGGGTTTCTCCTTTTTCAAGATCCACCACTTCGAGTCGCTGATCCCATAAAGAACGTGATCTCAGTTCTTGCTCTGGCAGATCCAGTTGATAGTAACGGCCGGAATAAACAGGGCGATAGAAGCTAGATAGCTGATTTTCGTCGATGCTAAATGAGCTATCTTCAAGGTGGGTAGCGAGTAAGACTTGCTGTAAGTCTTCTTGCAATCTGGCAATGATAGAGTCGTGAAAAGCTTGGCGCAGCATGGACTCGAAAAAGATAATGCCGACAACGGTAGATATCACCACTAAGCCTGTTAACCACAGACTTAGCTTAGTGCGAATTGAGATCATTGAACGAGGCCGTGAAATATATACCCTTGTCCGCGACGAGTCTCAATGGCTGTTTTGCCAAGCTTTTTACGTAGATGAGTGACGTATACTTCAACGACATTACTCTCTTTCTCATCATCAAACTGGTAAAGCTTGTCGGTAAGCTGGGCCTTTGATAACAGTTTTTTCGGCGACATTAGGAAGATTTTTAATAACCTAAATTCCATGGCTGTCAGCTCAAATGTTTGCTCGCCCACAGTCACAGACTGCTGGCCTTCATCGAGTGTCACACCTGCATAGGTTAACTGCTTATTTGGCGTATTGGCTTTGCCATGAGCACGTTGGATCAGTGCTTGAATACGTACTAGCAGCTCTTGAGTATGAAAGGGCTTGCCTAGGTAATCGTCGGCACCAGAATTAAAGCCCTCTACTTTCTCGTGCCACTGGCTGCGAGCCGTTAGCATGATGACTGGGGTATGAATTCCTTGCTCACGCCAGGTTTCTAGTAGCTCCAAGCCGTTGCCATCGGGTAACCCAATATCTAGGATGACACAGTCATAATTTGTTTCTTTGATGAGGTAATCAGCTTCACTGACCTTGTCTGTCGTATCTGTAACATAACCGGCTTGTTTAAGCTGCTTAACAAGCTCTTCGACTAATAAGGTATTGTCTTCAACAAGAAGTAATTTCATAGAGTGCTCTCAATGGTGCGATCTTAAGTGACAGGCGGTTTACAGAGTTAATTCATGTTAACTCAAAAAGTGTCACATCAGTGCAATTAGATTTGATTTTTACGCCATATTACAGCTTTTCAGCGCTACAACTGGCAGGTAGTCGTACCGGTTGAGCGAGTTGGCCGTTGCTGGCGTCTAAGAGTAACTCTACCAGCTGACCTTTTTCTGTGCGAATTTGGATCTCGTAACGCCAGTTGCCTAGATGTTGGTATAAATGAGCATCAATAAGCCTGCCATTACACATGGCTTGAATACTGGAGAGGGTGACATCAAGAGACAGGATTTGACCACTATTAACTAAAGCTTGCGCCTCATAGTGTTGAACTTCAATTTTTTGATTAGCGACCGCTATAGGTAGGTGTAGTATCGCAGCCAAAAGGCATAAATAAAATGCTAATTTCAAGCTGAACTCCTAATAAAAAAATGGCCTGAGATAATCTCAGGCCACTTTATAGAAGCTGTCTTAAACCGAGCTTAATACTGGCTTATCGTGTTCCGTAAACCACAATAGTTTTACCATGTGCTTGGATAAGGTTTTGTTCTTCAAGCATTTTTAAGATACGGCCTACAGTCTCACGAGAACAACCAACGATTTGGCCGATCTCTTGACGAGTGATCTTAATTTGCATGCCATCTGGATGCGTCATAGCATCTGGCTGCTTTGCAAGGTGAAGTAATGTCTGTGCAATTCTTCCAGCAACATCTAGGAAGGCTAGGTCGCCCACTTTTTGGCTGGTGCTATGCAGACGGTAAGCCATCTGAGATGAAAGCTTCATCAAGATTTCTGGGTTAACTTGGATTAACTGCTTGAACTTCTTATAAGAAATTTCTGCAATTTCACAAGCTTGCTTAGCACGAACCCATGCAGTACGTTCAGCTTGTTCTTCAAACAAACCTAACTCACCGATAAAGTCGCCCTGGTTAAGGTAAGAAAGAATCATCTCTTTACCTTCTTCATCTTTAATCAAGACGGCTACAGAGCCTTTTACGATGTAATAAAGCGTATCAGAATCTTCACCAGCGTGGATCAAAGTACTTTTGGCTGGATATTTATGAATGTGACAGTGTGATAAAAACCATTCCAAAGTCGGATCTGGTTTTGGCTTTCCAATCAGAGCCATGCCTATGTTCCTCGGCTGATTTACATTAAAAGTAAGAATATGCTAATTAAGCATCTTACGTCAATTAAGTGATTAAAACCTTGATAGATGTCTTACTTTAGTTCGACTCAATGTTAGGTGAATAACCATTTAGATATAGGGTATTTTGATACATTAGTGATATATGTCAACTGATACCGCCACTAAGCTTGATTGTAGCGTTAACAATTAGGCTTGCATCACATCTTGTTACAACTACCGCGACCAAGGCAGGCACGGGCTTTGCAGCTTGGTTTATTTATATGCAAAAACTTGAGCCTTATCAATAATAATGATTCTCATTAATGAGTGTGAGCTTTTTAGGCTCGACATTTGAGATTAATTCAGGCTAACTTGAGGGAAATTAGAATAAAACTACGAGTAGCTGTACCCAATATAACGTTACTTTGGTGAGTTGTAGGAGCCCTTCATGAATTATAGACCTTGGATTTTAAATACAGTAGTGGTCTTTTGTTTAGCGTTAAGCAATGGGGCGAGTGCGTTTTCTATTGTGCAACCTAAAGGTTCAGAAGAGGCCAGTCGTTTAGCACATATTCAATTAAAGGCGACCCAAGGCGGCGCTGATGCCCAGTATTTGCTTGGGCTTATGTATCTATCTGGGCGCTATGTCGCAGCAGATCAAGCCTTAGGTATAAAGTGGGTCACAGACGCGGCGACATTAGGTCATGTAAAAGCGCAGCAGACCATGGCAGATTTGGCATTTGAAGGTAGCTTAATTAAGCGAGACTTATCGACTGCAGAGCAGTGGTATAGCGAGTTAAGCAAAAAAGGTAATAAGTGGGCTAACTTCAGACTTGGTTTTATTTATGCCGCGGGCGGTCAAGGGGTTGAGCGTAATTGTGGTAAAGCAGTAGAGCAGTTCAATGCCGTGGGCGATATGGCATCTCTTGGTAATGTCGCTTGGATTTTAGCAACCTGTCCAGAGTCGCAATACCGTAATGGTGATAAAGCGCTGGAGCTGTCGCTAGCGTTACTTGAGTCAAATGAGCAAGATCCAACCAACTTGGATAATCTTGCTGCGGCCTATGCTGAGATAGGTGATTTTGATGCTGCTATTTCTACTCAACAAAAAGCCATTAAAGCGCTAGATTTAAGTTCTGATCAAAGTAAAACCGCTGAATTTAAGCAGCGTTTAAAAATTTATCAAAACTATGAACCTTATCGTGAGGTGTTGCCGTTAATAGGTAATTAGCTATTACTGACTAGCAGTTGATAGCACTTATGAAATAAAAGCTCCTGAATAGGTAATGCCGTTCACTTAAGGTGAACGGCATTTTTATTTTTGGCATACCGTTGAGGCCTTGGTTTTACTGTTCTGG